>CAZBAY010000183.1:0-1531 GCA_964489945.1 uncultured Planctomycetia bacterium | reverse complement strand
CCGCCGACGGTTTTTATCACCTACGAGAGACGGACGCGGTGCTGACGAACGTTCCGGGCCTGGCGCTTTTGGTCTTCACGGCGGACTGCCTGCCGGTTTTCTTCCGCGCCAGTTCCTGGGTCGGCCTTGCTCACGCGGGCTGGCGCGGCACGCAGAAAGAAATTTCTAAAAAAACGTTTCAGCACATCGTCGAACGGTCCGGCGTGAAACCCGCGGAGGTCCAGATCGCCTTCGGCCCCCGGATCGGCCGGGACCGTTATGAGGTGGGGGAGGAATTCGCCGGTTTTTTTCCTTCCGTGCGCCGCCGCGGCGGGAAGCTTTATTTTGATCTCGGCGCGGAGAACCGGCGGCAGCTCGTCGCGGCGGGGGCCGCTTCCGGCGCGATCGTGGACCACGAGATCTGCACGATCGGCGAGAATGAAAATTTTTATTCATTCCGCAAGGAACAGGCCGCCGCCGGCCGCATGGTCTCCTTCATTGTGAAGCCGTGAAGAGAGTTGCCAAGCTCCTGCTTTTGGGATATTCTAATAATCTATTCTTATGAGCGCCATCAATGACGCCTTGAAAAAGGCCAGCAGGCAAAAACGAGCCAAAGGGGCCCGGGATTCCGGGTCCGAAGCCCCTGTTGAGATCGCCATCCCACCTTCGTTGTTCGGCCCTTCTTCCAGCACGCCAGAGCCAAACACCGGTGAGAGTGTCACAGTCCCCGTAGAAACCGGCAGGACGAATCCCTGGGTCGTATGGATCGCGTCCGGTGTGGCCGTCGCGTGCTTTTTCGCGGCGGTGTTGCTTTTCGCCGCAAAGGAAGGCGAGAAAAAACTGCGGAAAGACGCCGAAGGGCAGTTGTCGTCGGCGCTCGAGGACCTGGCGATCGCGCAGACCAAATTTTCAGATCTCGCGCGGGAAAAGACGGAGCTCGAGGAGCAATTTTACGCGAACGTCGCGGAATTCGAGAAGGCGGTCAAGGAATACGATGAAAAGATCGAGCGGATGGTCGAAAGGTCGCGGCGGCTCGCGGTCTTGAGCAAATCCCTCCGCCGCGAATCGAGGACGCTGCGCGATACGAGCCTTTCAAAAGACCGGACGATCGAACAGCTGATGGGACAGGTAAGTGATGCGGCCGCGCCCGCGCTTGCCCCGCAAGAACAGGGAGGGGTCTCATGAAACGCTTTTTTAATTTTCTTTTTTCCGCGCTCGTCCTTGTTTTTTTCGCGACGAACGTTTGCGCTGAAGCCGCTTCGTGGGGCCAGCTGAACCAGCGGGTGGCGGAACATTATCAAAAAGGCAAATACGCAGAAGCGGCCAAGGTCGCTCGGGCGGCATTGGACGTCGCCGAGAATGAATTCGGCGCCGAAGCGGCCGAGACGGCTTTGTCACTGAACAATCTCGCGCTGCTTTACAAGGCTCAGAAAAAATATGCCGAGGCGGAGCCGCTCTATGAAAGAGCGCTGGTGATCTCCGAGAAGCTCATGGAGAAGACCCATCCAGATCTCACCGTGACGCTCAACAATCTGGCGATCCTTTACAGCGC
>CAZBAY010000182.1:0-8867 GCA_964489945.1 uncultured Planctomycetia bacterium | reverse complement strand
CGAAAGCTGGCGGCGGAAAGGGTCGAAGGGGGTGTCTTTTGGGTCAATGAAGTCCTTCATCGGCTTGAGCGTCCAACCGTCCGCATCGATATCCCCCGACGGCTCGAACGACATGACGACCGGGATCTCCGTGTCTGGCAGGCCGAATTTCAGGTCGGCTTTCCTTAAATAGTAGGTAACATTCTTATCCCCGGAGACCGCGTTCTCAAGCTCTTCAAGGCTCGTGAAAACTTTCTCGACGTATTCGATCGTTCTCCGTTTCGGCGCGCCGCTCTTTTCATAAGCCCAGTTGAACGTGATGAAGTGCACGTTCGGCGCGTCACCCGCCCTGATCTCGACGCCCGTCCCCCCGAGCTTTTCGATCTCCCACAGCAGCGGAAATTTCGCAGCGCCGACCGCCCAGAGGATCTGCGAGGAGGAATAACCGTCCCATGCTTTTTCCGCGAGGTAATATTTTTGCATGTCGTCTAAGTCGACGATGCTCTCCGGCTTTACCTCAGAACCGAACGGCAGGCCATCGTAGATCTTCACATGATCAGCGTCCGTCAAGAAGAGGATCGTCGAAATGTCCGGGCCCGCGAACTGCGCAACGGCCTTTCCGCCGGAGTAGCCCTTTTCCTTCAGCCAGCGGTTCATACGCACGTATGTGCTCGTGAGATTCCTCATGAGGAGCTTCTCGCGCACCGCTTGAGCGTTATAATCCAGGTCCTGCCACTCGAAATATCCTAGAAGCGAATGCGTCTCCACACCCCAGGCGTAAACCTGAAGTTCTTTTAAAATGTGTTCCCGATCCATCCGGCTGATGAGCTGCATCGTTTCTGCGGCAAGATGCTTGGCCCTTTCAGGGTCTCCAACCGGAAATAAAATGGAGCGCACCATTTCGTCCCCATATGACACTGACGGCAGCGTGAGGCGTTTGTCAGCGATCGTCGAGGCATACTTGTTAAAAGCTTCATTTTTTTTACGCAAGCTATCCGAAAAGAACGAAGGGTTAGCCGAGAAAGTCTTGACCACGGCATGCCCCTGTAAGCGGAAAAGATATGCCTCCCAGACATGCTGTTTTTCTTCGGGAGAAAGATCCAATAGGTGTGTCAGCTCTTTCGAGCGCTTCAAATGCCAGAAGGGATCGGTGAGATCGAGTTTCCGGAGATAGGTCTCCATCACGGATCCGGCGTTTTGAGTCATGGTCCGCATCAATGAAGCCCGCATCTCGAGCGCCCGCCTCATCGGCATGTTCCCCAGGATCTCGGCGAACTGCTTCATTGACTCGCGATCCAGTTCCGGATCGCGCATCCGCGGATCTTTAAGAATTGCTTTGATAAGAGAGGCGCTCTGCTGCAGATCCTCTTTCCATGACGTGACGGGCCTGCCGGAGCCCAAATAGATGCCACTCGCTATTTTTTTGAAAAGCTCGGCGGCACGCCTCGGGTTGGCCGGAAGCGGCTGTAAAGCAGCCAAACGGGCGCCGCCGGTAGCTTCAGGGTCGATCCGCCTTGTCTGCATCCGCCAATGGATACCCCTCCATTTATCGGGATGATCCCTCTTGAGGACCCGAGAAAATTCCCAGATAAATTTCTTGGCTTCAAGCTCATCCTCATCATTGATGGCCTCGTCCAAGCTTGCGTAGCGTGTCGCGCGCAAAACATCGCTCATGAGAATTTCGAATTCCTGATCGGTCAGAACTTCCCTGGCGTCCTCGAAACTGAACTCAAACCGGCTGACCAAGGAATTCACATCCGCGGTCATTTCAGGATGGAAAAGAAGTTTCTCGGCGGTATTCAAGCCGTGCGCCGCCAGGCCCCTGACATTCGGGTGAGAGGCGTACAGCAATGATCCAAGGATGGCTTGGGCCTCTTTGATCTTATCCAGCTCAAGCGTGTTAAGAGCCGCGACAGCCTTGCGGAGCTGGATCCCCTGGGAAGGCCCCGCCCCCGCCCAATAGACCATCATGGACAAAACGGCTCCCAGGACTCCGCCTGCAAGCGTCCACCCCGAGAGGCCTTCAGACACAATATAAGGAACAACGCCGCCGGCAAGCGCTCCGGCTAAACCCGCAAAATAGACCCTAGACAAGCCCATTTCAAAGGGGAAATACTGCTCAACCACCTCGCCGTAGCCTGACACAAGCTCGCGGGGATTCATTTCCGCCATCCGGGCGCCGGACAGAATTCGCAAAGCCCGTGCGATCTCGCTTTCTGCCTGCTCGAGAGAAGCATGGATAGTGTCTGTCTTGGCGCCAAGATATTCGCCCAATTGAGCAGCCACAAGCGGCCGTGTATCTCCGACGCGCTGATGCAATGCGCCGAGCTCCTTCACGGCCCGCTGCCTGGCCTCGTGATTGCCCGGATCGTCTTTGGTCAATGAAACCGCATTTTCCACCTTCACCAAGGGGCCGAAGAATTCGCCGACACGGGCAAGCCACAGGAACAACTTTTCGGTTTTCGGCCCGTGCTTTTTTAAAATGTCCCGCATGAAATCATCGCGGTCGCCCAGTTTTCCCTTAAGGAGATCTATCATGACAGCGTTAACCACGGGATCTTTCCATTCGGGATCGATCACGTCCATCGCATCCATGAAATGCTGGCGGGCTTGACGGATGCTATCGATCGCTTCATCCGTTCCCATGGACGGCACGCCGGGCGTGAATTCCCGTATCAATTTTTCCGCGGATCCCTCGGCGAGCACGTCCTGCCGCACCTTCTCCGGCAGAACGTACAAAAGCTGAATAAAAGCAAGAGCCGCCTCGGCGCGCACGACCCTGGCGATCTCCCGGGCCTGGATTAAATCGATCTTTTGGTAGCGCGGAACCCCCCCCGCGCCAAATACGTGCGGCTCGGATATTTGATATTGAAGCAGGTCTTTTTCCTGCTGCGTAAGGCCGAAGCCGGCCAACTTTCCTCCCTTCACCCGATCCGCAAGATCGCTTGCCACAAGGCGCAAAGCCGCCGTCGCTAGATCCCAATCCTGCGCGAGATAGGCCGAGATCCGCCGCGCGGGCATCCGTCGAAGATCGGTTGAGATCTTACCGCTCAAGATGGATGTGTTCACGCTTAAGGGGATCTTATATTGCGATGGCACTGTCAAAAGACTGAGGATGGCTTTAACGAAGGGGCCTGCGGCCGCTCCATAGAGGGCCCCGGCAGTGAACAGCCTCGCAAGATATTTTCGGGAAGCAGCCAGCCTATCCGAGACGGTCCCCTGGCTGATTAGATCTCTCACCGCAAGACTGTCGATATCCTCATGCAGAAAATGAAAGGCTGCCTTGTGTATAAAAATTTCGGCGACGGGCCAGTCGGGTCGGGATGGCCCCGTGACAGCCTGAAGATACGATAACGCCTGTTCGAATTTCTGGAGTCTCTCGGGCTGCCGCGCCAATCCCGCCACGTATTCTTTCCAGGGCCCGAGCTCCGCCGCCATCCGGGCGCCGGCCGTCGGGATCCTGTACCTGTTCGGGTGTCTGAGGTCCTTGAAATCATTTTTCCCGCCGCCATGGATCCTTCCGTGATAAGCCAAGCTTGGATCTATCGCCTTTGCCTCTACAGGGTCGAACCGCCTCAACGTATCCCCAAGAAGGGGCATCGTCTCACCCATCTCTTTTAAGATCGTATAAGATACTGACCTGACATAAGGGTCATGATGTTCGAGGTATCTAAACAATTGCTGAGTGATGAAATTTATTTGTTTTGGATCGCCCGTCCGGGAAGTACCGTTCCAATATTGAATGGCTCTTTCGATCCGCCTCATATCGCTTGTCCTGAGGGCCTCCAGGCCGTACGCCCCCCAATAAATAAGTCTTCGACACACGTAGGATAAAAAGATCCCAATGTAAGGCATCCCGACGAATATGGCGTATCCATAGGCCAACGCTGAAATGATTTTTCCTTCCCTTCCATCTAAAGAAGGATATTCAATGAACTGTCCTTTTAGAGCGGAGTAAAGCGGGCGAAGCGCATTGGCGAATCTCTGGCTTTCAGGCCGATACTCGGAGATCTCTTTTTCGAGCAAGGTCATCTGGTCAAGCGCCATTCTCGCGCCGGATGAGGTGGCGATAGCGGCGATGATCGCGGCGCCGACGCCTGAGCCGTCTTTGGCGGATACAAACTCCACGCGGCCCGCTTCCTCCGCTCCCCACATCTCGCGCGCGGCCTCCTGGACGCGGGTCCGATAGGCCGCGGATTTTTCGAAGAGAGAACCGTCAATGGCTACTTTGTGATCTTTTTCAGATCGAGGGTCAATTTGAGCGAGGATCCCCGCGACGGCTGACACAAAAATTCTAGCCGAGCGCGTGACGACGAGGTCCGCGACGCCCTTCACGATCTTGCGCTCCTCAGGCGTTGACGCGGGGAAAAGCGCCTCAACGGTCTTCAGCTCCGCCGAAGGGTCATCCAGGATCGTTGTCAAATCTTCCGCTTTGAGCGCGTCTTTTGCGGCCAATTTCTCATAGTTCCGCGCCTCAAGAAAACCTTTGTCAGCGAGATCGTTCAGGACCAGGCGCGCCGCTTCGCCGATGTATTTTCCCGAGACCATTTTTTCAAGGATATGCTCGCCGGGATTGGTGGATCGAGTGTCGAGAAGCGTGTCATACTCGGTGATCACATCTTTGCCAAAACGGTTAAAGGCGCCCCATTCCGTATTGTAGGCGAACGATTCTCCCCAATACGCGCCATTCGTGCCAGTGCCGAGGATCGCGCCGATATCCGCGCCGTTCGAGGCGGCAAGCGTTCCTACCGTGTCGTTCACAAGCGCCGCGACTTTAATATTCGTGATCCCCTTCAGGGCCAGCGCTTCGGTCAGCAGCCGAGCCACGTCTTCTCCCTGAACATGCTTCACATCGAACTCTTTGCTCCAATGGATCAGCGTTCCTTTATCGATGGCGGTCTGATCGATGGGGAACGCGAACGTGAAACCCAACGAATGGGCGGTATCCGCCGGGAGAGCCTCGAGCTCTGTCACCGCTTTCACCCGGTCCGCGATGAACCCGAAAAACGCGTCACGGTCGGCGGTGATCAGTTCTTTCGGGAGTTTGAACGGATAAACTTTTGCACTCGCGACGGCGCCGTCATTCAGCTCAACGAGAAGGACCCTGAAATTCGTGCCGCCAAGGTCGAGCGCCAAAAACTTTCCGGTCTCATGGCCGGTGCGCTTCGGAACAAAGCTATTGATCATTTTCAGCGAGCTGGGCTTTCCGGCAAGGCCCCTTTCCATTTCCATGCCGAAATTCAGAGCCACCTGCTGCATCGCCGATCTTGGCATCGAAAGGCGGCTCTTGACCAGGCGAAGCGCCTCCTCGGCGGCGGCCATCCGGGCGCCCTGCTGCAGCACTTCCACCACATCTGGCTCATGATCTCTCCCGACCACCACAAATATTTTTTTCGCGTTCGGGTATTTTTTAAGCGCTTCGGGCAATTTTATCTTCGTCAGTTTGTTGTGGGCCTTTTTTAAAAGGCCCTCCCATTGGATCCTTTTGGCCTGATATCGGGCAGATTCCTTTTTGGCGACCTCGAAGGCCGCTTGGGCAACGGCAACCAGCTTCTCGCTGCTTAAGGGAGGAGCTTTCGGATCTTGCCGCCAGAATTTGAGGTGAAAATCGACCGCTGCGTGGACTGCTTTGGCAAACGGGACCTTATCAATAAAATAGATCTGCCTCGCATTCCCGAGGATAATGTTCGCCAAGATATCATCCTCAGAAACAAAAGGCGTCGAATGGGCACCTTCCTCGATCATCGCGGCCACCGTCTCCCAGTCTTTCATCGTCGGAATGGGGTCAACGACCGGGATGTTCAGCTTGTCGGCGACCAGAATAGCGAGCTCTCCCGGTTCCGCCGCAACAGAACCTCGCAGATCCCCGCGGCGGATCTCCTCTGATTCAACGATAAAAAGCCATTCTCCCGCCTTTATCCCCCCGATATCGAGCTTGTCCCGGAAGAGCTCGATGAAAAGCTCGAGTGACTTGGGATCAGCATGATATTCCGAAAGGATCCAAAAGGTTTTTTCATCCTTCTCGTACAGGTTGAGGCGGGACTGGCCGACACCCTCAGGGGGTGTACCTTTATATATGTCGCGCCGTCTTTTCGCGGAACTCTCTGAGATCTGTTTGAACCACTCACGAAGCACACGGGCCTCCGCGTCGTTTACCGGTGACGCGGCTGACGGCGCAGGAGTTGAGAATAAAAATTTATTGGCGAGATAGACGGCGAGCGTGACGCCCGCCCCTGAGGCCAATGCCGACAGAAAAAGCCGTCTGGCTGAAACCGTGGAAGGCACACTCTCGGAAGTGCGGCCTTTGATCTCCCGCGCCAACCGGGCGATCTCTTTGTGCTGTTCTTCCGTTGAGGGGATCCCGTGAAGGATCTTTCTTACACTTCGCTTTCCGGGCTCACGATCGTTCAGAATGCTTTGAAGCTGAGCGTCTTTTAACGCGGCCGCGATCTCAGGGAATTTACCGCCTATGGCTTTTCTCAGATCATCCACCGCCGCCAACCGGGCGCCGGCTAAGGGCAGCGACTGGCCTTCCAACATTTCAGCCACCAAATCAAAATGCGGCGGATTGAACCGGACAAGCCGAATGCCGATCTTGTCGGCATACGGCTTTCCGGCGGCGCTCTCACGAGCGGGCTCGCCACGGCGAGCAGGCTCCTGGTTTAAAAGAAGCGCTTCATATCTTTTCTGGTTCGTTTCGTGCAGGACCTGAGGCGTCAGGGACACATAAGAAATATTTTGGTCTTTCAAAAGGGACGTAAGGTTCGGCGCGTGATAGCCTCCCGCGATGAGGACCGCCTTTTTCAGTCCTTCTTTCTCCATCTTCTCAAGCGTGTTCTTCAGGAACTCCCGGTCTCTTTGCGCGGTGAGCTCGTAGAATGTTTTCGCAGCCCGGACGCAGCCTTCCGTGCCGCCCTTCAGAAAAACGGCGCGCTCGTAGAGGCTTCCCAGTTCCATGATCTTGAGGTTAAGGAATCCGGTAAGCGCGGCAATATCGAACGCGGCCGGATCGGCGTTTAAGGACACGTATTCATTCGGCGTCAGCGTAAGCGAGAAAAGATTCTTCAAGTTTCTCAACGTACCGGAAACCTGGTGGAGCTTCGCCTCATCTTCCGTCTTTACCAGAGCGGCATAGATCCGGCCTTCGAGGATCTTTTGCTCCTCAAGAAGTTTTCCCGGGTCGATCTTTCCGGCTTCTTCGAGATACTCCAGATACTTGGATAGCTCAGGGTAAACGGAGAGGTCCTTCACTTTGTCCCGGAGGAGCGCGTAGAAACCCTTTTCCTGTCTATTATCGGAAAAGCCCATTCTCGCGGGCGCATAACCTTTATCGCGGGAAGCAGCAGCTAAGAGCTCAAGGTCTTCTGCCGGAAGGGCTTGCACCGCGGCGATCTGCTCACGTTGGGCCATTTCGAAATCAATGGTCTTTTCTTTCTCCAAAACACTCCGCAGGGCGGCCAGATGCGGCAAATAAGAAAGTTCGACCCCCCTCTTTTCCGCCTGGATGGCGAGCTCGTTGAAATATTCCGCAAACGTCAAACTGCCGTTCAGGAACGTTTCGCGCTTCGCGTCAAATAATTGGAGGGAGGGATTGAAAATGCGCGGTTTTAAGGCTTGAACGGTCTGTTCGGCGATCTTCAGATAATTCTCAAGATCAGCGCGGTCTTTCGCCACCTTCCGGTAGGCCTCAATAGATTTCCAGTAAAGCGCTTCGTTTTCGACACCCCAGAGAACGAGGTCATGACCGGAGGTCAGGTCAAGATACTCGGCCCCCGACAGGATCCCCTTCCTCAGAAAAGAACGGGCCGTCTTCTGCCGATGGTCCAAAGAGGCCTTATTTCTTAAGAAAGAAAGGGATGCGTCTCCCCATCCGGCTTCCATAAAAACGTGGCTGATCTTTTCTTTGCGGATAAGGATATCGAGGGTCCTGGCGATATTGAGCTGGGCCGACTCGTTGGTATGGGCGTCTTGGATAAGGTAAAGGGTCCTGGGTGAGTGAGCCGTGTGGCTCGCGCTGACGGTAGCGACGGAGACGGGGATGAAAGGAGCCTGAATCTCGCGCGGGGACAGACGCATGGCGCTGAACGCATTGGGATTCGCCCAGAGCACGTCCTGAGTGATAAATGTGACGATAAGGGCGGCCGAGATCACCCTGATGATACGTTTAGCCCTTTGATGCATCCGCTCCCCTTTAGTTTTTAAATCCACCCATTTAAGTGGTTAAAAAAATCGCCGCGAGATCCGGCGGATTCGCGACTTATTATTGGGTGGCTAAAGTATGCCTGACGAATGAGTTAGGGGCAAATTTCAGGGGCTATAATAGTTTCTTAGCCCCTAGGAGGGTATTAACAATTCTTAACAATTTTAAGTATGCAGTCGGGCAAAAACTGGGGTCCCTTACGCAGACCCCGTTAAACTTTAAACTTATTTTGCCGCACAACCTATTAGACAAGAACCGACTAAAAAAGTAAAGGCCTTCCGTACCGTTGGACTCTCTCTTACAGATGCCCAAAATTTTTCACGCTATTCCAATTCTTTGTAGCCTGCGGTTCAGAATTTCAAATGAAGCCAATCCCCAAACTCCAACTCTGGCGTCAGCCAATGCAGTCCACCCTCTGCCTTCCGATCTGAATGCCAACTCGCTCCGCTATCATCAACGCCCAATACCGCTAAGCCTATTCTCGCAACTACCCCATAAATCCTAACTTACAATGCCAACGCCACAGCCGTGCGGACCTCCAATGTCAGGACGCCAATGCCCCGCTCGCCTCGCCGTTGGCGTCTCGTCTCGCTCCTCCGGCGCCTAGGCCGGCGCCTCCTTTGCGCCCCGAGGATGGGGCGCCCTCGGGCTTGGTCGCCCTCGGATAGACTCTGCAGGGGGGGTGGGG
>CAZBAY010000181.1:0-2319 GCA_964489945.1 uncultured Planctomycetia bacterium | reverse complement strand
CCAGGGCAAAGCGGACTTCCGCGAAAAGGACGATACGGTGCAGGCGATGGAAAAACATTTTGACGAGGATTTTGACGGCCAATTCGAGAAGGTGATCAAGGTGAAGAAAAGGGTCCCGAACATCAAGGTGGAATCAGCCGCGGGAGCGATCGGTGAATTCTAAACTAACGAACTACGAAAAGCTTCAGCGGGTGTTCGGCTTCTTGCTGCTGTTGCTTTGTTTTAACACTGCGACGCTGGCGGCCCAGCGGGTGGAGGACCGGGACCGCGACGGAGACGGCCGGAAGGAAACACGCGTCACCTTTGAGAATGACCGCATCGTCAAGATGATCGCGGACCAGAATGGCGACAATAAAGCGGACGGCACGATCTATTTCAAGAACGGGTTTCCTGCCACCGGCGAGACGGATTCAGATTTTAACGGAAAGATCGACACCTGGGTCGAGTATGAGCCGGGCGGTCTTCCGGTCGTCATCGGCCGCGACCGTCACGTCGACGGTAAACCGGATTATTGGATCTTCCTTAATAGCGGCTCCATCTATAAAAGGGAGTGGGACCGCAATTTTGACGGTTTGGCCGATTTCCGGACGCTGGAAAAGGAACATAAGCTCATCGAAAAGCACTACGACGACAATTTTGACGGGACGTTTGAGAAGACGATCAGGCCCCTGCCTAAGGGGGCTACGGGGCGCATCAAGACAACAGCGGGTCCTGAGTTGGTAAGGCCTTAAATCAACATATTATATCTATTAACCATTTGACAAAGCGGGGAACGGATGGTATACTTCCTTTCCATTTTCGTACTTATCTTAAATAATTGAAAGAGTTTATCTCAAAGCTCACATGGGTTGACTATGTAGCGGTGATCGCCGTGATCCGCGGCTGCTATGTGGGTTTTCGGTCAGGATTTTTTCCGGAAGTTTTGCGTATCGCCGCGTATCTGGTGACGGCGCTGGCAACGCTGATGTTTTACGAGCAGGTTGCCCAGTTTCTGACACTGAAAACCGTTTTGAACCACACGACCGCGCGTGTGGCGGCTTTCACATTGCTCTTGGCCGTCGTGTTCTTTCTCACAAAGCTTCTCATTATGCTGGTTTTGAAGCTGCTGAAAGTCGGCGAAGGCGGCATTTTTTACAGGCTGCTCGGCCTAGTGCTGGGAGCTTGCCGGTGGGTTCTCCTTTTGAGCCTTCTTTTTATGCTGATCGAGTTGTCTCCGCTGACTCCGCTCAAGACGGATGTGTACAGGCGGTCTCTTGTGGGTCCTTCGATCGCCCGCGTGGCGCCGACTCTTTTTGAATTTCTTTCGAGTGTGTCATTGCAGAGGGAAGAAGCGCAGGGTACGCTTTGATCCCCGACTCGGTGCTCAATCAGATCCAGGAACGCGTGGATATCGTCGAGATCGTTTCGGGCTATGTGGCGCTGAAGCGCTCGGGAAGGAATTTTAAGGCGAACTGTCCGTTTCACCACGAGAAGACACCTTCTTTCATGGTGAACCCCGACAAGCAGATCTTTCACTGCTTCGGCTGCGGCGTCGGCGGGAATGTTTTCAGCTTCCTGATGAAGGAAGAGCGCAAGGATTTTCTCGAAGTGGTCGAAATGCTCGCCGACAAGGTGGGGATCGAGATCCCGAAGGCAAAAGGTTTTTCTCCGCAGGCCGCCGAAAAGCACGCAGAACTCGCGAAAGCGAACGGCCTGGCGGCGGATTTTTATCATCAATTTCTCCTTCGCGAGAAAGAAGCCGAGGGCGCGCGCGGCTATCTTAATAAACGCGGCATCTCGGACGGAACGATCGCTCATTTTAAATTAGGTTACGCCCCCGAGTCCTGGGACGGCCTCATCCGCGCGCTGAAAGGCAAAGTGTCCGATGCGGTCATGGAAAAAGCGGGCCTTGTCATTGCGCGCAAGGAAGGCGGGTTCTACGACCGGTTCCGCAAGCGGGTCATTTTTCCGATCCTCGACGCGAAGGGCGCCTGTGTCGCTTTCGGCGGAAGGGTGCTGGATGATTCGGTCCCGAAATACCTGAATTCACCGGAGACCGAGCTTTACTCGAAGAGCCGGAACCTCTACGGGCTTTTTCAGGGAAAAAAGGACGTCCGCGACAAAGATTCGGTGATCGTCGTCGAAGGGTACATGGACGTCGTCACCTGCCATCAGGCGGGCGTGGGGAATGCCGTCGCGTCGCTGGGCACGGCGCTGACGCCGGACCAGGTCCGGCTCATCAAGCGGAACACGAAGAACGTTTTCATCCTTTATGACGCGGACCCGGCCGGAGAGCTGGCGACGCTGAGGGGACTCGAGCTTTTTCTCGAGGAAGACATC
>CAZBAY010000180.1:0-3356 GCA_964489945.1 uncultured Planctomycetia bacterium | reverse complement strand
AAACCTTTCTTGATCAATTCCTGAACGCTCTGTTTTAAGGTATGCATGCCATCCCGCATACCGGTCTCCAGATAGCTTTGAAGCTGCGGAAGATTGTTGGAACGGATAAGGTTTCGAACGGCCTGTGTGGCGATAAGGACCTCGGTCGCCAGGACCATGCCTTCCCCTACGTGCTTCTTGAAAAGACGTTGGGAAATTACCGCCTGCAAGGATTGCGCGAGCTGGCTTTGGACCTGACCCTTCGAACCCTCCTCAAACACGTCAATAATTCTTGTGATGGCTTGAGTGGCGCTGCCGCTGTGAAGCGTGCCCAGAACCAAATGCCCGGTCTCAGCCGCCCTTATCGCGAGGGACACGCTTTCGAGGTCACGCAGTTCACCCACCATGATCACATCGGGGTTCTCACGAAACGCGCTGCGCAACCCATCGGCAAACGAGCGAGTGTGAAGCTCCACCTCACGCTGATGCACCAGAGACTTTTGATGCGGGATCACGTACTCAATCGGGTCTTCAATCGTAATGATGTGACGTTCATCACGCCGGTTAATCGTATCGATGAGCGAGGCAAGGGAAGTCGTTTTCCCGTTTCCGGTAGGACCCGTTACCAGAATCAATCCGCGTGTCAGACGACTAAGCTCACCCAGAATAGGCGGAAGCCCGAGTTCATCGAATGTCGGAATTCTTCTTGGGATTGGCCGAAATGTCACGGAGTCTCCCCGGTGTTCTTTAAAAACATTGATCCGGAAGCGGGAGAGTTTATCGACCTCAAGACTAAAGTCCACTTCACGCCCTTCAAGAAACTGCCAGCGTTTCGTTTCAGGCAGAAGCACATCGATAATGCTCATAAGGCTCTCAGTGGTCAAAGCGGTATTTCCGATGCGCTTGAAAGAACCATAAACTTTAAGTGTTGGGGGCTCCCCGATCGATAAAAAGATATCGGACGCGTTGGAGGCCACGGCTTCCTCAAGCCAAGGCAGTAGGCCGCAGGCCCGTAGGCGTTCCGCCGTGGCGGACTGCTCCGGAAGCTTCGGCTTTACTGTCAAAAACTGGGGAATGGGCGCTTCCCCCGCGACGTGCTTACGCCCTATCGCGTAGCGCATGACACGCGAAAGCAGCTTGCTATCGATTTGTCCCTTGACCAGATAGTCCTGAGCGCCTTTTTTCACCGCCTCAAGGGCGAATCTTTCGTCGTTATAGCCCGTTAGAACAATGATGGGGACTCCGGGTGCCTGATCGTAGGTTTTGGCCAAAGTGTCAAGCCCATGGCTGTCCGGAAGCGATAAATCCAACAGCACCACATCGATACCTCCCTCGGCGAGGCGCTTGAGAGCCGTAGCAAGACGGTCCAGGCATTCGACCTCAAAATTTGATTCTTTCTCTTCAGACAGCATCTCGCGAAGGAGCCGAGCGTCGGTAGGGCTGTCTTCGATCACTAAAACATGGATCTTGGGAATCTTGGTCTCAATTTTAGGACTCATGAATTGATTATACCCGCGCCTGCTGGCAAAGTGAAATAAAACGTGGAGCCTTTTTGAGGCTCTGACTCGACCCAGATGCGCCCGCCATGCCGCTCCACGATTTTCTTGCATACCGCTAAGCCAATACCCGTCCCGGAATACTCGGACCTAGAATGAAGCCGCTGGAAAATAATAAAAATACGCTCCACGTACTCAGGCTCAATCCCAATCCCTTTGTCGCTCACGGAAAAAACCCAGTCCCCTCCCTGCTGCTTGGCTGAAATATGGACGCGAGGCGGTTCCTTGCCGCGAAACTTAATCGCGTTGCCAATCAAATTCTGGAACAGTTGCGACAGCTGCGTGGAGTCCGCCATAACGCTCGGCAACGGATCGTAGGTGACAACCCCCTGGCTGTCGTGAAGAGCCGCTTGCAAATTGCTCAACGCGCTGTTCAACAACGTATCGCAATTAGTCGGCTCAAGACTCTTTGGCTTCGACCCCACCCTCGCGTACGTCAAAAGGTCTGTAATGAGCTGCCGCATGCGGCTGGCGCCGTCCACAATAAAACCAAAAAATTCATCGGCATCAGGGTCAAATTTTCCCTGATAACGCTTTTCCAAAAGCTGCGTGTAACTGGTAATCGTGCGCAAGGGCTCCTGGAGATCATGGGAGGCCACGTAGGCGAATTTCTCAAGCTCCTCGTTCGATCGCGCCAGCTCCTTTGAGCGCTCGGCAAGCTCATATTCCGCCTTACGGCGCACCGCGATCTCATTCCGCAGATCGACCGTCATCTTCTCCGCCAGCGCCACCGCTCTCGAACGCGCCGTGACGAGGGAATACAAGTCCCAAAACAGCAGGAAGCTGAAAACCAGGCCGGCAAGAAGCACAAAAAAGGGGAAAGATTTCTGAAGAAGATCCAGCCCGAAAGAAGGCGCCGCATAAAAATAGAGGCTCCAGGTCCTTCCACCGACTTCCAAAAGCGCAGTCGCCGCAAGGTCCTTTCTGCCGGCTTCAAATCGGTCTAGCCTGTCTTTGGTATTGTCAAAAATAAGGCTCTCGTCGGATATTTCACTGGTCAACGCGTTACCATCGTAGAGTTTAAAAAACATTTCAGGGTGGATCTTTTCCTTTCGCAGCACATAGGCCAGCAAATGTTCCACGCTGAACGCGACATTGACAAATCCAACTAAAGCGCTCTGCCTCTCGAGAGCGGTGTCAGTCGGTTCGCTATAGCGAAATATCGGCAAGAAAATAAGCGAACCAGAGGCATATTCAGTCGCTGCGGGTTTTCCGGTGTCCCTGGCTTTCTCAAGGGCGCTGCGTTTGCCCTTTTCCAAGCCCATGTTCACGCCCACCCTCTTCTCATTTCCCTCACTGGGCGTGACGTAGCGCACCATAAAATTCTCGCCTTCGGGTTCGATGAAACTTATGAGAGACAGATCCGGATAACGCTTCTTCAACTCCTGTTTTTCGAGGTACACTTCCCATTGATCTCGGGAGACAATTTTATTGGCCGCATAAAGGCCCTGAATCCCGTAAATGTTATCCAAATGAGATTGTATCCGGTCTTTGATAAGCGTCTTAATCCGGGCCGTCTCATTCTCAAATTTAACATGAGCTAGCTGTCCCATACTGGAGCGAGTGTAGTCCGAAAGGTAGAACGTGGCAATCAGCAGAATGACCAGGACAAGGTAGGTAATAAACTTAGAGTGTCGAAGGTCTTCACCCTTCGATGAGGCACTCTGAGACTCAGTTGGGGTTGCCAAATCCGCAGCCATAGGCTTTATGAACCCTAGCAAAAATAGACATTATTTACTTATTCTTACCAGAAGTATACATTGCTAGACTGGCAATGTCAAAGGCGGGATTAACCGAAATAGGTGGGTTCGTTGCCCTTTT
>CAZBAY010000179.1:0-3522 GCA_964489945.1 uncultured Planctomycetia bacterium | reverse complement strand
TCTCGACGCGGTCTCCCACTCTCGACGAGGCGATCTGGCTCCGGACGGGGAGCACAAAACTTTCTGGATGGTATTGGCGGTTCAGGATCAGCAGGGAAGTCTCGAATATCTCGCCGGTCTTGAATTTGGCCTTCGGATGCTTGCCGCCGCGATAGGGCTTGAAGAGATCGAACGCGACATGCACCGCTTCGGCCCGCCGGGCGGTGAAATGGGCCCCCTGAGCCGTATAAATGTTGTAGCCGATGATGAAATCCTCGTCCGCTTCGCGGCCCAGCCATTTCAAAATATGGAACCCCATATCCCCCTCGGGCCGCGTCGGCACGGAGACCACCATCAGGAAATTCCCGTCCTTCAGCCGGACGAAGGCGTGTTCGCCGTGCTCGCTGTTTTCCCGCATGTTCCGGATGTGCTTCCAGTCAAACGCGTCTTTCATGCCGGGCGTTTTTTCCACCGCCTCTTCGAATCTGTCCAACTCCTTCACGACCAATTCCCTCGGCAAAGGCTCGAACTCAAGCTCGGAAGATCCGTATCGGATGCCGCGCCGGAGATCCTCCCGATACGCTTCCGCATCGGCCAAACGGGCACCCAGTCGCGCATCCGGCTTCACTTCCAAAATGACCCTTGAACCGGCCACTTCGCCGTTTTCCAGGATCTTTTCGCGCCGGTAGGCCCAGTGATGATGCCTCTCCCCGACATTCCGGAGAAAATGGTTCTCTCCGCCGAGGTTAGAGGCTCTCGCGGTCTCTTTGGTCTTGGGATCGAGCTCGACGGTCGATGCCGCATCCAGGACCTCGACCCGGCTCAGACGCCCATCCCCATCACGGAGAAACCGCATCGCGATGGGGAGAGCGAAATTAAGCTTGCTTCCGTGGCGAAACGCGTTTTTCAGGACTTCGCTGAGGACAAAATCGAGGTCCGATCCGTGAGAGAGAGCGCCTGCTTGCCTGAGCTGATCGGCCACGTAACTTGCGAAGAGGTGCAGCCACACGCCGGTGCTCTTATAAAGCTTGGGATCCTCCAGGCCTGAAGGGCTCAGCCGGATGACAAACCATTTCGCATCTTCCGCTACTCGCTCGGCTATGGACACCGGATCCTCCCCCGATACGCTCACGGTGACCGAGTCAAGCCCGGCCAGATGCCCCTCGAAGCGCTTTCTACGCCTGAGCTCTTCCTCCCCCGCGGCAAAACCGTCAAGAATTTCAAGCGCGCCCGCCGGGCCTTCCCCGCCTCGGACAGTGCCCGGGTACGATAGACGCGGGTCAAAATTCACGTTCACTCTCGTGATCCCAGCTACACGCAGGACCGGCCGGTCGATAAAGGAGTAATCATCTGAAACATAGACGATCCGTGAACGAACGAGCTTCTCCTTCCGGAGATGCCACGCGAGGATCTGGTCCTTTTGGTCCGCCTTAAGGGGTAAAGGCTCCTGATGCCAGCCGCCGACGCCGTCTGCGACTACCCGGACCGCGCCGCCATTGCCGTCATTGGCGTAAATGACAAAATGTTTTAACGCTTCCGATCCTTTGCCAAGTTTTTCAACAAGAGGCCCGCCGACACTAGTGATCGCTTCGCGCGGTTGGCTGAAGGTCATGACCGCTACCGGCAATCCCTTCTCTATCACAAAAGCCAGACGCTCCCGGACCCTCCGTTCGTGCCAGTCCGGGTCCGAGGCCGTGCCAAGCGCCCTGAGCGTGCCGTCGAGATCAAAAACAAGCCCTCCCCGCTTTTGAACGGGAATGCCGGCCACATCCGCCACGCTTTTTGCGGCCAAACGCGCGCCGCCCCCTTCAGCGATATCCCCGGCTGTCATGTTCCTGCGGAATACCTCGATCTCAGACATCGCGCGCAGAACCGCCGCCTTCTTGAGGCCTAAACCCGAATAATCTTCCGTCAAAAGGACCGAGTGGTAGAGCTTCAGGGCCCTGTCGTAATACGCAAGCGCCCGGTCCGGACGCCCTTCCCTGGCAAATTGGGCCGCGGAAAACTCAGCGCGCCCGGCAGCTTCGAGAGCGCTTTTGAAAAGTTCATGATGACTGGCGAGAATAAATTTCCTTGCCGCCTCCAATCCGCGGCCTGCCTCGCCGGCATGAATGTCATACAAAACGCCGACGAGGGCCTCGAAAAACGCCGCTTCGTAATCCCGCCTCCCGTTGCTCAGGGGGCGGGCCGGATCCTCACCACGCGAAACGGCCATCAGTCTGCTCAGTGTTTGGTCCTTTGTCGCCCGGACTTGCAAATTTTTGTAATATTCATGGTCCTGGCCCCAACCCCGCTGATGGAGGATCTCTGTGATCGTCACGAGGTCAAGCACCGCGTCCCCCCATTCGTCGTAATAGCCCAGATCGAGCGCGAAATGCTTGGGACTGGATCGTTTTTTTCGCAGCCGTGAACGAAGCTCCGTTTCCGCATCCACGCCCTGAGAAAGGTGGGGCTGGATCATCCGCACAGCCCTGCCGATGTCGTTGACGTAAGAAGAATAGTCCGGGATCAAGGGAGAGGGGCTTTGCCCTTGGTTCGGCCCGATCTTCAGCGAACGAATGGTCTCGTCAAAATATTTCTTGAGGAAGCGGTGCCCGGCCGCGACTTTTTGGTCGAGCCCCCCCTCATCGGTGATCACGAGGCCCAACAGCGCCGTAACGAAATTTTCGACGGTGTAAGACTGCCCGTTCGCGAGCGCCCGGTATCGGCCGTAGGCGTGATGAGCCGGGCCGTGCCATCTCAGGATCGTGTCCTTCCGGGCCCTCGATTGGGCCTCATTGATAAAACGGTGAAGGTCATCGTGTTTCATGTCCGGGTGGTTTTTTCGCTGATGATCGAGGATCAGGAATTTGAAGAAGTAATCCCCCGGCAGGCGTGCCGTCCGGTTGGCGCGGAAATTTTCCTGCGGCGATAAAAGCTGTTTCAGACGTTCCTTGTCTTTGAACTCATAGCCCAACGCCGCTTCAATAAGCCCGACAAAGTCATCATTGTTAGCCTTCGCCAACCGCGCGCCGGACATAAGGCCGGCCAGGATCAGGTCTTCGCCTTGTTCAACGGCATGGCCTTCGTAGAGTTCCCGGAAACTCTTTTGCTCGGTGATCGTTTGTCCGGGGACAAGACCTGCCGACTGTGCATCCAAATAGCGGATAAAGCTGAAATAAAAATCCCTGAATCGCTGGACGGCTTCCGCGCGCTCGCTCATATTGGGAATCACACTGAAATAGCCATCGATGAATCTCATCAAAAGATCATGGGAACTCTCGATGGCCTTACGCTGATTTTTCTCATGGATCGGAAGATCTTTCAGCCTGAAGAGCGAATAGAGCATATCGGCGATCATGACGCGGGCGGCCGCAACTTTGCCGGGGCCCGCTTTCTCCGAGATCACGAAGACGTTGTCGAGATCGTGGATCCCGAACGCAGGCATCGCGCCGAAGAGCCCCCGGATACCCCCCTTGGGGTCCCAGGACATGTTGCCCGGATGGAAAAATCCGTGGCCGAGACCGTTCTCGTGCATCCACCGGAGAGCGCGGCCGGCCGCGT
>CAZBAY010000178.1:0-6424 GCA_964489945.1 uncultured Planctomycetia bacterium | reverse complement strand
CAATGCGGCCTGCGGCGAGTCCTGTCTGGGGAGCATTAAGCAGTGCAGCTGTCCCCTTTTTGATCCAATCCGCAGCCGGCACGCAATCGGCATCCAAAAACGCAATAACCTCGCCCCTTGCCTCAACGATCCCTCTGTTTCTCGCGGCATAGGATGATGGAAAACTCTCCTCCACAACAAGCACGTTCGACAGAGAGCGCGCCGCTGCCGCAAGAGTTTCATTGCCACCGTTGTCTACAAGAATAATCTCGAATTGGTTAGAGGGGTACGTCTGATTTCGCAGGGCCTCGAGGCACCGCTCCACACGGCACTCCCGGTCCTCGTACACGGGAATCACGACTGAAACAAATGGGGATTGGGCTGTCATAGTCTTGGGGCAGTTTATCTATTTTCTGTCGAACAACTCAGTTATTTTAACTATCGGCTCTTGAACCAGGATTTAATGGGCGTAACTTTATCGCCCTGGATTTCGATAACCCCGTTTTTGACAGTGCCCCCGGCACCCAGAGCGATCTTAAGCTCCTTGGCGATCCCGTTCAGCCGATCCTCGCCATAGGTATGAAGCCCCGAGATGACCGTCACGGCTTTCCCGGCTCTTTTTTCTAAATAAACTTTAGCGACCGGTGATTGACCCATCTAGTGATGTGCTTATGATAGCAGTTCGTTCAAACGTTTGGCTTGGGGTCCCGACACCGGCATCACTGAAAGGCGCGACTGCTTCACGAGCGGAAGGGATTTGAGGATCGGGTCTTTTTTGATCGTTTCAAGCGTCACGGGCCTCTTCGCGGACTTCCCCGCCGCAAGACCAACCACGACCCACTCCCCCGTCTTGTCCGTGGGATCCGGGTAGGCCGCCCGCGTCACCTCGGCTGTGCCGACGACGCTCTTTTCTTCCTGGCTGTGATAAATAAAGGCCAGATCGCCCTTTCGCATCTCTTTCAAGAATTTCCGCGCTTGGTAGTTCCTGACGCCGTCCCAAGAAGTGGATCTATCGCGGACAAGGTCTTGGAACGAATAAGTCTCAGGATCGGATTTTAGAAGCCAGTGTGCCATTGTGATTAATCTCTGACGTTTTCCTTTTTGGTTTTTTAGGACGGGGTCCGGTATACGTTATTTAAAATTAATTTGATGCTGGATGCGCTTGGTCTTGATACGCGCGTTTAATTCGCCAAGCGTCATCAGGACGTGCTTATTTATTTCAGGATGAAGACAAACGAAACAAAATCGAAGATGGTCGCCCGCTTTCTCAGCTAGATCGAATTCATTTTGGGTGGCCCCGAAGAAAAATCCTGCGGGATGTTTTGTAAGTTTCTTCTTTGTAGATTTAACTTCTATAAGGGTAATCTGAGACGGGTCGGTTATCGTAAGAACATCCCTGCCAATCGCTTTCTTGTCGATCAATAATAGGTCAAAGGTCCGTGAATATGTTTCAGGGAGACCGAGCAGTCGGAGGGCCGCTTTTTTCCCGTTTGAATCCGGGCGAACGAAACCCACCTTGAGGCCAAGCAATAATGAAAGGGCTTCGTTTTCTGTTTTATTGTTGCTGAGCGTAATTTTATAAGAGTGCCGCGACGCCATGAAAGTCTCCCTTCATGGCTACTCTAAGGGATCGGAAAAATTAGATCAAGATCAATCCCTGGGTGCCGGCTTATCTAATCCTAAGGTGTCCCCGCGGGACGGGGTCCAGTGTTATTTTGAAGGACTCTTCTATAGCTGAAACTTCCCCGGGTCGTTAAAGCCCTTTCGGCTCAAACCTTTTTGAAACTTAGCCGCCACTTCCTCAACCGTGGATTTTAGAGTCGCCAGGATCTTTTCGACTTGCTCGGGGGTGAATTCATAGTTACTGCCGGCGAGGTTGCCGATGATCTCGATCTTTTTAACGGCGTTGCCGACCCGAGGTTCGGCCAGTCTCTTGAACCGATCTGCCTTGGATTCTTGATTGCCGCCGGTCACATTTTCTTCATTAGCCATGGATGCCTCCTGATCATGTTTATTTACCGGACCTCTGCATAGCATACCAGATGGCGGCCGGTTTATTAAGTCTTGGAAGGGTTCCGGATGAAGGAGAATTCGGCATTGATCTTTACCGAGTTCCCATCCACCTCCAGCAACGGATGAGCAAGAAAATTGATCGGGCCTGAATCCGGCCCCGGTTCGAACACAAGATCCCGTCCGATACTGAATTCAATACGGTTTGCCGGATGGTGGCCAAAGTAATAAGTCGAGAGGCTTGAGTACTTATTGGCTTCCGAAATATCGACGGGCCACCACTTCCCTTCGGCATAGAACTCCGCCCAGCAGTGATAACCGTCGATCCCCCCGCCATTGCGCTCGGAAGGAACGGCAGCGCCCACAGCAAAACGCGCCGGGATGCCGATCGCTCTTGCCAAGGCGATGAAATAAGCGTGGAATTCGCTGCAATTTCCCGTTCGTATATTGCAGGCGTAGACCGCGTCCCCGTTGCCCCAGCCGGGACCGTGTTTCATGTAACGCATGTTGTCTATCACATGATCATAGAGGGCGCGGGCGCGGACAAGGTCGCCGCTCTTGTTCTCAGTCGCCTTCTCGGCTATTTTCTTAAAATTCTCATCCGCCGGAATAAGGCGATCCGCCCCAAGGTCTGTCTGCGGATCGACTGATCGCGTGGAGTAAGCGGCCTTTTCAACGCGACGCACCTGATAGCGGATATCCACGGTCTTCCGGCTGTCTTCGGGTCCCAGCTCAAAGAAAAGAGCGTGGTTGTTGTATTTCGCGTCTTCAAGTACGCGGGGAGCTTTCGGGGAGCTTACGCTTTTCATCTCGACTGATTGGAACGCGTCCGTCTTCGGCGAAGGAAGCCACATGCGACCGCTCTTTTTGATCTCGGGGATCTGGATGCTGTATTGAAATTCAAACTGGTCCTGTCCCGTGATGACTCCCAAGAGCCGCGGAGACGCGTCCTCTGAGGGAACGCGCTCCCACGCGCCTTTCTCACTCTGCTTCCACGCGTAATACGGGATCCCGTTAAGCTTGTGAAGGGTGGTTTCGGTGACCGTCATCGACTTGGGATCGCCGGCAAGAAAGAAATCGACATCATAAACGTCGCCCTTGGTATCGACGAGGTCGACGCAGGCAAAATGCCGGCGGGGCCCAAGACGCGCGAGGTATTCGGTGTGAACCCGGACCAGCTTAAAAAAATAGTCTTTGCCGCCCGCAGTGAACTTGAAATAGCCTCCTCCCCGGGTGGTCTGTTCGGCGATATAGTGTTCTATTCCGGCTTGTATCTCCGCTGTAACCCTGCTGTGGTCCGTGGCACTATCCCGCCCCAAGCCTCTCGAAAGAAGCGCGACGCAGAGGATGACACCGGCGATCCCTATTAGGCCCCGGAGGGCTGAACTCATTTAGGATGCTCGGTGGGATGGTCCGAAGGATGCTCTGCGGCTGCTTTCACCGTCGAGGCTGTTTTCTCCATCGGGGCTGCTTTCTCCGACGAGGTTGTTTCTTCACAGCCCGCAATAAACGGGCCGGCCAGCACGAAAACAATCGCGGCTAAAATTATTCTTTTCATGGATACCTCCTCCTCATAGGATATAGTTTAACTCTCCTCTCTTTCCCCTGCAAAGTGAATCGTAGATGCCTCCTACCGTTAACCGATATCCAAAATCATGAATTTTCCCTGAACGAAAACCGGGGGGTCTGTCGTCTTGTAGGGTAGGAGGTGGTTACCATGACTATAGTTCCCCAAGAGGTCATACAAGATAGGATATATCTGATTAGAGATAAAAAGGTTATGTTGGATTCGGACCTGGCAAAACTTTACGGCGTAGAGACAAAATCTCTAAATCTAGCCGTAAGGCGCAATCGGGACCGCTATCCAAGTGACTTTATGTTTCAGCTCACCAAGCGGGAGGCTGAAAACTTGAGGTTTCAAATTGAAACCTCAAGTTGGGGCGGTTCCCGATATTTACCTCATGCGTTTACTGAGCATGGCATATTAATGCTTTCATCCGTTCTGAATAGCAACAGAGCTGTACAGCTCAACATACAGATAATGAGAACATTTATCAAACTAAGGGAATTCTCTCTAACACACAAGGATCTCTGGATAAAAATCGAGGAAATGGAGAAGAAATTCGACAAGCAGTTTCAGGTAGTGTTCAAAGCCATCAAACTGCTGCTGGAGAAGCCAAAGGAGGATCCGCGTAAACGGTATTAGATTTAAAGTTCGAACTGGTGACAAATTGGCACCGGTTCGAAAAGCTTATACCAGGACCCGGGCGATGTCTTTCTGCCGATGTGTGCCGGCGCCCTTCACAGGGATTCCCCCAGACGCACGCTTTCGACGGCGCCATCCACGAACGTAACAAAATAGACCGCGATGGTCGAGACGGGTGCCGCGGTGCCGGAGGCCGGCTGAGGTACGCGGCGAAGCTGTGGTTTGTATAAAGGATCTGCCGGGTTCTGCGTGGACGCATTCTGAACCCCGGCCCAGAAGTCCGTCTCCCTTTCGATCTGGGTGTGAGGGTCGACGCCTGCGCCCGATGAGCGCGGCAGGGATACCTGAGCTGTCGCCGGGATGTATCTCCACACTTCGACGAGACGCCCGAACTGATCTGTATATTTGCTGACAACAGCCTCCGGCTCTCCGATGATCGCTATCGCCTCTTCCTGGGACATGCCGGGATCGACCCGCCGTATCCTCTGGGGAAAGGATTCGCTTTCGAGCGGCACGGCGGTGCCGCATAGAAGGATCAAAAGGACAGATATGAGGGAAAGTTTAGTCACCAACGGAAATATTCTATCATAAACCGATATCTAAAATTTAGATAATTCTTGAACGAAAACCGAGGGGTCTGTCGTCTTGTAGGGTAGAAGAAGTGTTTGAGGTTCCAAACTGGAACCTCAAATGGTTAGCTTGAAATTACAAGTATTTGCTTGTATACTTAGAGGTGCTGATTGATAGCCCATTGTGAGATCGTTTACTTTAAGACCGAACGCGGAGATGAGCCCGTAAAAAACTTCGTGGATGCGCTCGACCTTAGTGCCAAACGCAAATACTGGAGAGTCATCGAGTATCTAAGACAGTTTGGTAAAAGCCTTCCCGAGCCTCACGCGAAGTATTTGGGGGATGAGCTCTATGAACTACGTTTTAGAGGATCAGAAGGAAATTTTAGGATATTGTACTTCTTCTTTAGCGGGCATTATGCCGTTTTAGCAAATGCCTTTAAGAAAAAAACGAATAAAGCGCCAAAACACGAGATCGGCTTAGCGGCGCAAAGAATGAAAATCTTTCTGGAGAATGCCGGAAGATACAGGATTTAGGGGGCAGGAAATGAAAACCACTTTGACAACCACCAAAGAACACTTAAAAGAACAGTTAAAAGATCCTTACTTTAAGGAGCTTTTTGAGCTGGATTCTGTCAAAACAGAGATCGCCAAGATAATCATCGAATACCGTATTAAACACCATCTCAATCAAAGTCAATTAGCCAAAATGGTGAAAGTAAGCCAACAGCAAATTTCACATGTTGAGGAAGGTGATTTTAGCAACTTTCAAACCATTCAAAAAATACTCTTGGCCATCGGATACAAGATTACTCGTATTCAAATCGGCCAATTAACTTCCAAAGAGAAAAAAATAATTAAAAAGCATCTCCAGCAAGTCTGAGGCTACCCCTGCTGGATCACCCCGCAGGCAATCGCTTTGCCGCCGTTGCCGTCGGGTTGGGAGAAATCGTCCTCTTTTTCGGTGATGATCACCGCGAGATTGCGGATGTTGTAGCGCGCGCTTTGCGCCAGTCCCAGCTCAGGCATGTGGATCTTGAACGTCGCGTTGCCGTCTTCGTCCACCTCAATGTTCCCCATGTCGCCGGGATGTCCGCGCAGAGGAAAATCCTTCGGAGCGTACCCGTGAGGATTGCCGCTGGGATTGAGATGCCCTCCGGCCGCTTTGCCCTGGTCCGCGCAGGTGCCTTTGGTATGGATGTGGATCCCGTGCCTGCCCTTCGGCGCTTTCGAAAGCTCGCCCAGCACGACGACCCCGCCCTTTTCCTCGGTGAACTTGATCTTGCCTTTGAGTTTCGAATCGGGCGCGATCCCTTTAAGCTCGGCGATGGCGGTCCCGGCGTAAACATTGCCGGCGATGCATAACCCCAAGCCGATCATGAATGCTGTTTTAATATTCATTGGTCTCCTCATCTACTTTATTTTTTCTTCTTCGACTTTTTCGCGGGTTGATTCTTTTTTGACTTTTTGGCTGCGGCGGGCGCCGGCGAACCCGGAGGCTGGCTGAGGCCAAGCCTGCTCACGGGCTTGGGGGCCAGGGCCACGGGAGTCAGGACCGGCATAGCTCCACTCGAACCGCCCGACCTGCGCTTGGCAAAGCACTCTTTGCAATAGACAGCCCGGTTTTCAGAAGGCCTGAAAGGAACCTCACACACTTTAT
>CAZBAY010000177.1:0-6162 GCA_964489945.1 uncultured Planctomycetia bacterium | reverse complement strand
CGATGATCTCACCCGACGGCTTGGCCATCAAACCTCTCATGCCGGCGAGCTGACGGATCTGCTGCTTGGATCCGCGCGCGCCGGAATCGGCCATCATAAAAATGGGATTGAAAATGTCTAGCTCGGAGAATACGCTGTCGGCGACGTCATCCGTCGTCTGCGTCCAAATGTCGATGATGTTGTTATAACGCTCACCTTCGGTGATGACACCGCGGCGGTACTGTTCCTCGACCTTTGCGACCTTCTCCTGGGATTTATCGATGATCTGGTATTTTTTCGTGGGAATTCTTAGATCATCGATCGCGATCGAAATGCCCGCCAGCGTTGCCTGCTCAAAACCCAGGTCCTTCAGATCATCCAGAAGCTGGATCGTCCGATGGTGACCCGCGATCTTATAGGAATCTGCGATGACGGAATTGATCTTCGACTTCTGAAGCACCGCGTTGACGAACGGCACGCCTTCCGGCAAAAGCTGGTTAAAAATGACCCGGCCGACCGTTGTTTCTACGAGCTGCTTGTCGATGCGGACCTTGATCTTGCCATGCAGGTCGACTTCGCCGTCATTGTAAGCGGTGACCGCTTCGTCCTTATTGGAAAACGTCAAACCTTCGCCCTTTACGCCCTTCTTCTCCTTCGAAAGGTAATAACACCCCAAAACGATGTCTTGGCTCGGCGTGGCGACCGGGCGGCCGTCCGCGGGCGAGAAAATGTTGTTGACCGACATGATGAGGATCCGGCATTCGATCTGGGCCTCGAGTGAAAGCGGTACGTGGACCGCCATCTGATCGCCGTCAAAATCCGCGTTGAACGCCGCGCAGAAAAGCGGATGGATACGTATCGCTTTGCCTTCGACGAGCACCGGCTCGAACGCCTGGATACCGAGGCGGTGAAGTGTCGGGGCGCGGTTCAGCATGACCGGATGGTTCTTAATGACGTCTTCCAAAATATCCCAAACCTCTAATCTTTCTTTTTCCACCATGCGCTTGGCGCTCTTGATCGTGTGGACGAACCCGCGCTCCCTGAGCTTCTTGATAATGAACGGCTCAAAAAGCTCCAACGCCATCTTCTTCGGAAGACCGCACTGATGAAGTTTAAGCTCCGGCCCGACGACGATGACCGAGCGGCCGGAATAATCCACACGTTTACCTAAAAGATTCTGGCGGAAACGGCCCTGCTTGCCCTTCAACATATCACTCAAGCTCTTGAGGGGCCTGTTGCCCGAGCCGAGCACCGGCCGGCCGTGGCGTCCGTTGTCAAAGAGCGCGTCGACCGCTTCCTGCAGCATGCGCTTTTCGTTGCGCACGATCACTTCCGGCGCGCGAAGTTCCAAAAGTTTTTTCAGACGGTTGTTCCGGTTGATGACGCGGCGATAAAGGTCGTTCAGGTCGCTCGTCGCGAAACGTCCGCCGTCTAGGGGAACCAACGGTCTCAGATCAGGCGGAATGACCGGCACGGATTCCAGGATCATCCACTCGGGCTTGTTCCCGGAATTCTGAAAAGCCTCGACGATCCGGAGATTTTTGATGATCTTTTTCTGCGTCGCTTCGCTTTTGGCCACCTTGAGCTCAGCATGAAGCCTGGTGCCAAGCTTGTCGAGATCCACTTCCCTAATGAGATCGCGGACCGCTTCGGCGCCCATTTTGGCGACGAACTTATGGCCATAGTTATCGACCATCGCCTGGTATTTCTCTTCGGAAAGGAGGTCGCCCTTCTTGAGCGGCGTGTCGCCCGGGTCGATCACAATGTATTCTTCATAATAAATAATGCGTTCGAGCTCTCTCAGATTGAGCTGAAGGAGCGCGCCGATGCGGGACGGCACGGCCTTGAAAAACCAGATATGCGAAACGGGGGTCGCCAAATCGATATGCCCCATGCGCTCACGGCGCACCTTGGAAAGCGTGACCTCAACGCCGCAACGGTCGCAGACGATGCCCTTGTGCTTGATCCGCTTGTACTTGCCGCAGTTGCACTCCCATTCACGGTTGGGCCCGAAGATCTTTTCGCAGAAAAGGCCGTCTTTTTCCGGCTTGAACGTGCGGTAATTGATCGTCTCGGGTTTTTTCACTTCGCCTTTCGACCAGGACTTGATGATCTCAGGCGAGGCGATCTTGATCGAAATATAATCGAAAGCCGTACCGACGTGCTCTGGCATCTGACCGTCTTTATTCACCGTTCACCTCTTTCGATTCCTGTTTTCTCTCACAGCGGATATCAAGGGCTAGGGATTGAAGCTCCTTCAACAACACGTTGAAAGACTCGGGCGTTTCCGCCTGAAGCGCGTTCTCGCCTTTCACGATCGATTCGTACATTCTTGTCCTTCCAAGGACGTCGTCGGATTTCACCGTCAAAAGCTCCTGCAGGGTATAGGCCGCCCCGTAAGCTTCGAGGGCCCACACTTCCATTTCTCCGAACCGCTGGCCACCGAACTGCGCTTTACCGCCCAGAGGCTGCTGCGTCACAAGAGAGTACGGGCCGATCGAACGGGCGTGGATCTTGTCGTCGACGAGATGCGCCAGCTTAAGCATATAGATGTATCCGACCGTCACTTTCTGGTCGAACGGCCGGCCGGAGCGGCCGTCGCGAAGCACGACCTTTCCCCCTTCGGGAAGGTGCGCCTTCTTCATTTCCTGCTTGATCTCGGTCTCGCTGGCCCCATCAAACACGGGGGTGGCAATCTTTATACCGAGTATCTTGGCGGCCCAGCCCAAATGCGTTTCCAGGAGCTGCCCCACATTCATACGCGAGGGAACACCCAGAGGGTTGAGCACGATGTCCACAGGAGTGCCATCCTCTAAAAAGGGCATATCCTCGGAATGAACGATCTTCGCGATGATACCTTTGTTCCCGTGTCGGCCGGCCATTTTGTCACCGACGGAGATCTTGCGTTTGTTCGCGACGAGAACTTTCACCCGCTTCAACACGCCGGGAGGAAGTTCGTCCCCGCGCTTGATCTTGTCGATCTCTCTGTCTTCTTCGTAGCGGAGCTCATCGATCTGGTCGTCCATGAGACGGGAAATGCGCTTGATGGCCTCCTCCGCCTCCTCATTGTCTTCAAGCTTGATGCTTTCAATGTCAGCGCGGACGATCTTGCTCATGTCCGCTTTCTTGATCGCGCGGCCGCGACCGATAAGCGTAACCCCTGTCTCGCTGTCAACGAGGCTGGCGGCCAGCTCTTTTCCTATCAGGAGGCTCGAAAGCTTATGGACCTTGTCCTTCTGGATCTGATCGATCTGCGCTTCGTAAACTTCGCGGATCTTCTCCATGTCCTTCTGATCCTTGGCTCTGACCTCTTTACTCTTGTTCTCCTGCCCCTTGCGGGAAAATACTTTTGACTCAATGACGATCCCTTCGACCCCCGGAGGGACCGTGAGTGACGCATCGCGGACGTCTCCCGCCTTCTCACCGAAGATCGCGCGGAGAAGCTTTTCTTCAGGAGAAAGTTCCGTCTCGGATTTGGGCGTCACCTTACCAACCAGAATGTCGCCGGGACCCACTTCCGCGCCGACGCGGATAATGCCGTCCTCCTGCAGATCTTTCAGCGCTTCTTCGCCGACGTTCGGGATATCGCGCGTGATCTCTTCCTTGCCAAGCCGCGTGTCGCGCGACTCGATCTCAAACTCTTCGATGTGAACGGAGGTGTAAACGTCGTCCTGAACCAGACGCTGATTGATAAGAATGGCGTCCTCAAAGTTGTAACCTCGCCAAGGCATGAACGCGACGAGCACGTTCTTGCCGAGCGCGAGCTCTCCGTTCTGCGTGGCCGCGCCGTCCGCGATGGCCTGGCCTTTGCGGATCTTGTCCCCCAGCTCAACGATCGGCCGTTGGTTGATGGCCGTGCTGGCATTGGAGCGCCTGAACTTCCTTAAAGAATAGCGCGTACCGCTCACGACGATCTCATCGGCCTGTATGCTCGTGACTTTACCCTCTTCTTTGGCGATGATGACGGCGCCCGAATCTCTCGCGGTCTTCTCCTCCATACCGGTCCCGACCAGCGGCGACTCAGTTATCAGAAGCGGCACGGCCTGCCTCTGCATGTTCGAACCCATCAGCGCGCGGTTGGCGTCGTCGTGCTCAAGGAACGGAATAAGGCTGGCCGCCACGCTCACGAGCTGCTTCGGCGAAACGTCCATATAATCGATGTCTTTCGGACTCGTAAGAGGAAAATCGCCCTTATGCCGGCAAGCCACTTTCGCATCGGCGAATGAACTGTTCTTGTCGAGCTTCGCGTTGGCCTGGGCGATCACGAACTGGTCTTCCAGGTCCGCGGAAAGATACTCGATCTTCTCCGTCACGCGGCCGTTCTCGACCTTGCGGTATGGCGTCTCGATAAATCCAAAATCATTCACGCGCGCGTACGTGCTGAGCGACGCGATCAAACCGATGTTCGGACCTTCCGGCGTTTCGATCGGGCAAATACGCCCGTAGTGCGAGTGATGAACGTCGCGGACTTCGAAACCCGCGCGCTCGCGTGAGAGACCCCCGGGTCCGAGCGCGGATAAACGGCGCTTGTGGGTCATTTCAGCCAGCGGATTCGTCTGGTCCATGAACTGCGACAGCTGGCTTCTTCCGAAGAAGTCGCGGATAACGCTCGAAATGAGCTTCGAGTTGATAAGGTTGTGCGGCATCATGTTCTCAAGATCGTAGATGCCCATGCGCTCTTTCGCTGAACGCTCGAGCCTGGCCAGGCCGATACGGAACTGGCCTTGCAAAAGTTCGCTCACGGTACGGATGCGACGGTTGCCCAAATGGTCGATGTCATCGGTGTCGCCGTCGCCGTTCTTGATCGCCAACAGACGCTTGATAACCGCAATGAGCGTTTCGGCGTCCAGCGTCCTCTCTTCCAAATTCTTTTTCATCGCGAGCTTGCGGTTCAAAACAAATCTTCCCACCATCCCGAGGTCATAACGCTTCGCGTCAAAGAACATCCGTTCGCCCATGTTCTTGGCGCTGTCCACCGTGGGCGGATCGCCCGGCCGCATTTTGCGGTAAATGTCAACGTACGCTTCCTCGATCGTATGCGTATGGTCTTTTTTGAGCGTCGCGACGATCTCGGGCACCTCGGTGCGCGTGATGTGGATACCCTTGACGCCTTCATTCGAAAGCTTGGAAATGAGCTCGCGTGTCAGCGTCGTGCCCTGTTCAGCGACGACCTGCTTTGTCTCGGGGTTTACCGCGTCCTGCGCGAGAGAATGACCCACAAGATTCTTGGGATTGTACCGGTTCATCGACTCGATCTTTTCAATGCCGCAGAACGCTTTGAGAATGTCCTCGTCCGTCTTGTAGCCAAAAACGCGCAAAAGCGTCGTCGCGAGGATCTTTTTCTTGCGATCGATATAGGCGAAAAGCGTGTCGTTGATATCAAACTCAAACTCGAGCCACACGCCGCGATGCGGGATGACACGAGCGGAAAAAAGCGTTTTGCCATTCGGGTGCAAGGTCTTCTCATAGGAAACGCCGGGCGAACGGTGGAGCTGGCTGACGATGACGCGCTCATCCCCGTTGATGATGAACGTGCCGGTCTCCGTCATGAGCGGCAGATCGCCCATGTAGATCTCCTGCTCCTTGGTTTCTTTCTCGGACTTGAGGCGGAGTTTGACCTTGAGAGGAGCCGCGAAGGTCATCCCCTTCTTGTAGCACTCCTCAAGCGAATATTTCGGCTTGCCCAGGGAATAGTTCACATATTCGAGCTTGAATTTCGCGTCGTAACTTTCAAGCGGAAATACTTCCGTGAACACTTCCTGGAGGCCGATATTCTTCCGGCGACTCTTCGGCACGCCCCACTGGAGAAAATCCTCGTACGACTTGGTTTGGATCTCTACCAAGTGCGGCATATCGCAGATTTCCGGGATCTTGCCAAAGCTTAAGCGCTTATTCATAGAGTTTCCTTATAAAGGGCCCTAAATGTCAAAAGCATACCACTTCCTCTTCGGACCCGCGTCATGCAGGTACCTATGAGGCGTTTGTTATTTCAGTTCGACTTGTGCGCCGGCCGCTTCCAGCTGCTTCTTGATCTGCTCGGCTTCTTTCACCGGGACGTTCTCTTTCACCGACTTCGGGGCCGCTTCTACGAGATCCTTGGCCTCTTTCAAGCCGAGGCCGGTCAGCTCGCGAACGACTTTGATGACTTGGATCTTCTTGTCACCCGCCGCCGTCAGCATGACG
>CAZBAY010000176.1:0-2663 GCA_964489945.1 uncultured Planctomycetia bacterium | reverse complement strand
AAAGGATCTCGTAGCGCTCGCGGATCACCGGCTCGCCCAGGCGCTTCAGCGCGTCCCGGAAGTCCAGATACACGCCGCGGCCCAACTCCCCCACGCCCCGTCCCTCATCGCAGACCGCTTTGGCGCTCCGGGAGGAGATATCGCGCGGCGCGAGATTGCCGTAGCTCGGATATTTTCTTTCAAGATAATAGTCGCGCTCTTCCTCGGGGATAGCGTCCGGTGCCCGCGAGTCGCCCTTTTTCTTCGGCACCCAGATCCTCCCGTCGTTCCGAAGTGACTCCGACATCAGCGTGAGCTTGGCCTGGTGCTCGCCGGTGACCGGGATACAGGTCGGATGGATCTGTGTATAACAGGGGTTAGCGAGAAACGCCCCTTTTTTGTGCGCGCGGTAGATCGCCGTGACGTTGCAGCCTATCGCGTTCGTCGAAAGATAAAAAACATTCGCGTAACCGCCGGTCGCGAGAACCACGGCATCCGCGGCGTGGGATGAAATTTTCCCGGTCACGAGGTCCCGCACGACGATCCCTTTGGCGTGACCGTCCACGACGACAAGGTCCAGCATTTCCGTGCGGGCATGCATCGCGACCTGCCCCAAACCGATCTGCCGCGAAAGCGCCTGATAGGCGCCCAAAAGAAGCTGTTGGCCGGTCTGTCCGCGCGCGTAGAACGTCCGCGACACCTGCGCGCCGCCGAAAGAGCGGTTTGAAAGGGTGCCGCTGTACTCGCGGGCGAACGGCACGCCCTGCGCCACGCACTGGTCAATGATCCGGGCGCTCACTTCGGCGAGACGATAGACGTTCGCCTCGCGGGAGCGGAAATCCCCGCCCTTGACGGTGTCGACAAAAAGCCGCCAGACGCTGTCGCCGTCGTTCTGGTAATTTTTAGCCGCGTTGATGCCGCCCTGCGCCGCGATCGAATGCGCCCGCCGGGGGCTGTCCTGGAAACAGAAACAGCTGACCTGATAACCGAGCTCCGCCAGGCTAGCGGCGGCCGACGCGCCGGCAAGGCCCGAACCGACGACGATGACGCTGTATTTGCGCTTGTTCGAGGGATTGATCAATTTAAGCTGGGAGCGATGTCTGTCCCACTTGGTCTCGAGCGGCCCGGCTGGCACTTTCGCGTCAAGCGGCATCAGGCGCCCCCGGGAAGTTTGATCACGTTAAAAAGTACCGCGAGCGGGATCGAGGAATTGCCGATAAAAATAAGGAGCGCCGCCGTATTGGCAAAAATTTTTAGCTTGGGAAGGCACTTCTCATTGTTCAGCCCCAGCGACTGGGGAAAACTGGCCAGCCCGTGGCTCAGGTGCAGGCACAGGATGAACATCGAGAAAATATAAGCGGCCGAGATGCCAAGATTGCGAAAGCTCAGCACGGACATCGAGTACACATCATGTCTTCCCTGGGAGTCCAAGAGATGAAAAAATTCGGGATTCGTCACGCCGAACGTGAAATGAAGCAGATGATACGTGATGAACGCGAAGAGGACCATTCCCGACAGCATCATCGTCCGCGAAGCCAGGCTCGCCTGGACCGTTTTTTTGGAAGCGTACGGGACAGGACGCGCCCGCCTGTTCTCAATGGCGAGCTTGATCGACAGCCACATGTGCGTGACAAAAATAAGGAGTAAAGCGGCCCGCGCCGGCCACAAGAGGAGCGGCAGGCTTTGCAATTTTTTCGCGTAGGCGTTCAGCGCTTCCTGGCCCAGAAAGATCTGCAAATTCCCGAGCATATGGAGCGCGACGAAACCTGCGAATAGCAGGCCCGTCACGGCCATGACCGCTTTTTTTCCGACAGAGGACCTAAGAAATGGGATGCACACCTAAAATTCCCTCTAAGTTGAAACCAATCTTATCAAATTTTCGGTTATTTTCCAATCATCGCCCGGATCTTCACAAGCAGCCGGTCGAGCGGCACGGGCTTCGCGAAAATATTCTCTTCCCCGGACGCGGCGATGTCCTCCTCCGACCGTAACCCTGTCAGAAAAATGATCGGGATATCCTTCGTCGCCTCATCGCCCTTGAGATACATGTAGGCCTCATCTCCGTCCATCCGCGGCATCTGAACGTCCATCAGGATAAGGTTCGGCTTGAGCTTCTGGGCTTTCTCCATCCCTTCCTCGCCGTTGTACGCCGGTATCGGCGCGTAGCCGCTCTCCTTCAGAAAATCCTCGAGCATCGTCACGCAATTCCGGTCATCGTCCACGATCAGGATCCTTTTCGCCATAGTCTTCGCTCAGCCTCCCTCTATCCCGCGTTGGTAAAACAGCACCTTCGTGTCCCCGTAGGTCTTGGTTTTCATCTTTCTTAGGCCGCCCGCCGGGTCCGGAAGGTCTTCCCGCTTTCCGCATTCCAGGATCACCCACCCCTGCGCGCCCAACACGGACGACCGCGAGATCTCCAGAAGCGCGCGCTCGGCCAGACCCTTTTCGTAGGGCGGATCCAAAAATATAAAATCGAAATACGTTTCCTGCCGCGAAAAACTTCCAACTGCCGCGACGGCGTCCAGATTCACAACCTCGGCCCTGTCGGTCACCTCCAGGCGGATGAGGTTCTCCTTTATTTTATCGCATTGGGCCCTGTTCATCTCGACAAATGTGACGCGCGCGGCGCCCTGCGAGAGGGCCTCAAAACCGAGGGCTCCCGTCCCGCTGAAGAGGTCCAGCAC
>CAZBAY010000175.1:0-1960 GCA_964489945.1 uncultured Planctomycetia bacterium | reverse complement strand
CGGACCAAAGATCGAAACGGTCTTTACGCCGAGCGCGTTGGCCAAATGCAGCAACCCGCCGTCATTGCAAAGAAGAAGGTCAGAGCGTCTAAGAAGCGCACAAACCTTGCCAAACGCCTCTCCGGAAGCCACAATCGCCTTTTGGTCCATCAAGGCCGCTGTTGCGGCTAATAGCTCCTTTTCAACCTTGTCGCCCAGCAAAAGAACTTTAAGACCTCGCTTTTTCGAAAAATGATTCACCGCCTTGGCAAACCGGTCGCTATCCCATTGCTTAAAGATCGCGTCTTTCCCCCAGCTTCTCCCGCCGCCAGGAGCTACCGCGATTACTTTATCGTGCTCGCCAACTGCATTTTGCCTGAGCAAAGCCGCGGCCTCTTTTTTCGATGCTTCAGACACCTCTAAAGGAAGCGTGGACTCGATTCGCCCACGGGGAATTCCAAGGAGCTCAAGCAAATCCAGCTGAATATCCGCTACCGGCCTATCCGAATAGCCTTTGATCTTCTTTTTTCGGGTAAGAAAAATCCCGCGCCCTTTAAAGTCAAAGCCGACCCTTTGCTTAATGCCTATCATCATTCCAAAAAAGCTGTACTCCCTTCCGAGCGAGAGATCAATCAAGGTATCAAAATGACCCTCGCGCAGCATTCCCAAAAGCGCTTTCAATTTTCTGAATGAAAGAAAAGGATGCCTTCTCCAGAGCCTGCGAAAAAGATCCCGGTTAAAAATAAAAGTATGGTCGATCGAGCGATTCATCCGCACCAGCGCTTGGGTGCGTTCATTGCACAGAAACCCTATCGTCGCATCAGGATAGGCCTTCCGGATCGCTTCCACCAGCGTCATGGTAAAAATCACATCCCCAATTCCAAAGGGATTGACAACTAATATGCGCTTCAACTTTTTAGCCTTTCAACCTTTTCCGCCGGAGGACGGATCCGCCTTTGGAGGAGAACTTTTCAACAATACTCTCTTGATCGCCTCGTAAACTTCCTGAACAGCAATCTCATTCATAGGTTTATAAATAACCTCGCTTACGCCATCGCGTGGGCCCCACCGGACGGGATTGGATCCCGGCACGTTCTTCGCGTAGAGCGCCACGACGGGTGTTCCGCTCATCCAGGCGATATGCACAGGCCCACTGTCTGACGAAACAAGCGCCTTCACGCGGCCATGACCCAAAAAGGCCGAAAGCTCTCCCAAACTAAGCGATCCGGTCCAGTCAGCGACTGAGCTACCAAGTGCTCCTTTAATCTCGGCAGCCGTCTCTTTTTCCTCGGAACCTCCGATCAATACAACCTTAAAAGCGCCATCAGACCGGATCCGCTCACAAAGCTCCACAAACCGCTCCAAGGGCCAGCGCTTGGCGGGGTTGCTTGTTCCAGGGTGAACCGCGATAATGGGCTTCTCCGCCAAACCGTTCGCGCGTATCCTGACCTCGACCCTGCTTTTTGCCGCGGTATCCTCCGCCATCTTTAAAGAGCCATCCCAGGTTTTATCAGAAATTGTTTTAATCAAATCAAGATTCATCTCCATCTCATGGCGCGAGCCAGCGTCTTTTCGGTCCGGCATTGTCTTTGTAAGTAAAAATCCCCACTTACGCCCGTAGCCGACACGCGCGGGAATGCCCGCTAAAAAAGTCAGAAGATGCAGGCGCTTATCGGGATTTGAGACAACCGCCAACTTAAATTTGGCATGCCTGATCTTCTTCAGAAGCTTCCACCGATACGCGAAACTCGTCCTTATTTTTGCGGCGTCAACAGTGAGAACTTCATCAATATCAGGATGATTTTTGAAAAGATCCGCGACCGGGGCATCACACAACAAGGTGATCCAGGCTTTTGGATAAATCTGTCTTAAAAGACGGATGGCCGGCAAATTCATCAACACGTCACCCATCCGGTCCGTTCTTAGGAAGAGGATGCGGGCTGGCTGTTGCATAAATTTTTGGCGGCCCAGGTGACTCCCA
>CAZBAY010000174.1:0-5944 GCA_964489945.1 uncultured Planctomycetia bacterium | reverse complement strand
CGGAACGGCGTTTCAAAAACGCGTGTGGGGAGCGCTTCGCAAGATCCCCTACGGCCGGACTCTCTCCTATAAAGATGTCGCCCGCCGTATTCAAAACGCGAAAGCCGTCCGTGCCGTCGGGACCGCCAACGGGCAAAACCCTCTCTGCATCGTCGTTCCCTGCCATCGCGTCATCGCGGCAGACGGCACACTCGGCGGATACTCCGCGGGGCTTTCGATCAAAAACCGGCTTTTGAATTTTGAAAAAAAAGGAGCCCCATGAAGAAACTTTCCTTGTTCGCTTTGATGCTTTTCTTTTCCGTCTCCCTGGCCCATGCCGAAGGGGGCACTCTTTCCGGAATGGTCCTTGACACCCGGACGGCTCCCGCCCCGGCGCCCGGGACCTTTTCCGCCAATGACCAAGATAACTACGACAGGGCCCTCAGCTGGGGGCCATTCTTTGTGCTCGTCGAAGATGGCAATAACAGCGTTCATCCGCTTTATAGTTACAACAGCTCGTTCTTCGGAACGGACGTGGCCAAGCCCGACCCGAGCGTGGAGTATTTGGCCCCGTACGTGAACCGGCATGTGCGGATAAGCGGCGATATCTCGACGGGCCCCAACTGGCCCTCGATCGCAAAGATCACGAACATAGAGAACGCATAACAAATCGGGAGACACATAACTTAATTTGGCGAATTAAGCATTGTGTCCCCGGAATTATATGGGAGAGTGTTGAATGGCAAATCCAGCATGGCGGTCGTTAGGAAAGATCAACGATCTTAAAGCGCGTGAGCTTCAAACGGTGACCGTTGAAAGCAGGTCCGTCGCGCTTTCTTTCCGTGACGGGAAATTTGGCGCGATCTCGGGTGGCTGCCTCCATGTCGGCGGGCCTTTGGGCGAGGGCACGATCAAAAACGACTATGTCGTCTGTCCCTGGCATAGTTGGATGTTCCACCGGGTGACCGGAGAAGCGCGCCCGGGGTTTCCCGCCGCGGTGTCCCGGTTTGATTTAAAGGAGGAGGCGGGAGAGCTCTGGATCAATCCTACTCCCGCTACGGCTCCGAAGCATGCCCATCACGAGCCGCACCCATTGACAAGGCCTATCAAGCGAGAGCCCGGCCCTATCCGTGTCGCCGGCATTTCCACGACCGTGATGGATAAAGATTTTCCGCGTTTTTCAACTTCGGAGGCGCTTCTCTCAGAGGCGCTCGAAGGCGCCAAAGCGCGCGGCGCGGAAACAAAGCTCATCCGCCTGAACGATCTCAATTTCCGGTCTTGTGAAGGTTACTATTCAAAAAATGCCAGAGCCTGCACCTGGCCTTGCACGATCACCCAGATGGATTCCACGGATGAACTCACAGGCGTTTACGAAGCGCTCGTCTTTTGGGCCGACGTTGTCCTCATCTCTACCTCGATCCGGTGGGGCAGTCCTAGTTCGCTTTATTTTAAAATGATCGAACGCATGAATTGCGTCCAGAACCAGGTGACGATCGCTAATAAAGTGATGATCCGCAGCAAAGTCGCCTCGTTCATCATCACGGGCGGGCAGGACAATATTCAGGGAGTCGTGGGACAAATGATGATGTTCTTCGGCGAGCTTGGGTTTTCTTTCCCTCAATTCCCGTTTATCGCGCATAGCCGCGGCTGGGACGCGGAGGACATGGAAAATAATGTGGTTCAGGTCCGGGACAGCGTGGAGCTGAAAGAGGGCGCCCGGTCACTGGCCCATCGCGCGGTGGAGTTGGCGAAGTATCTCGTGGAAAAGGGCGATCCCGCCTGCGAGATCGCGCGCGGAGGCCGCAAAGCCCAGCCTCTGTCAAAATGAAAATTTTTGTGAAGGCGCATCCGAAGTCGAGGTTTTGCAGCCGGTTCTAAGATGCCCAAAAATGATTTTGCTGAATACGTGGTCAAGGACCTTCTTGCCGAGGTGAGAGGCGTGACGAGCCGGGCCATGTTCGGCGGGTTCGGGCTCTATAAGGACGGCGTCATCTTTGGAATCATCGTGGATGACGAGGTGTATTTCAAGGTGGGCGATTCGAACCTGAAAAAGTACGAAGAGGCGGAAAGCCGGCCCTTTACCTACAAGAACGCGCGGGGGAAGGAGATCGCGATGTCCTATTGGGAAGTCCCCGCTGACGTCCTCGAGGACCGCGAAACCATCGTACGATGGGCCGAGGAATCCTGCCGTGTCAACCGTGCCAAGCGCCCTGGCAAAATATCAAAATTTTAGGAACGATCCCATCCGTAAACATCCTTTCAAGGTAATTTTTCTCACCCTTCTTTTACTTTCCTTTTCCGGGCCCGCGCGTGCCGACCTTTACTTCGAGCAGAAATGCCATATCGAGAGAAAGGGGATGAGCGGGGCCGGGATCTCGGACGGCGCGCTTGATTTTGAAAGAAGGACCTTCATCACGGGGGAGCTCCTCGTTTTTCAGGTCGTGATCGAGGGCCAAGTCAGGAGAGAATACGGCTTTGATTTTGGGAAAAGCCTTTATTATGAGGCGGACCCCGCCGAGAACCGGTACAAGACGTTTGATCTGGGCCGTGTCGCCGAGGAATACGACTATATCGGGGTGAAGGACGCGCCTCGGGCCGGCCGGGACGGGATCACGAAGCTCTTGTCGGAAGCGATCCTCGAAGGCGTGCCGGATTATCCCATCCGTTCAAGGGCGTCTTTTTTCGGGAAAAAGAAGCTTCACGGATTTTCGGCCAGGCACATCAGCGTGTCCATGGGGCCCGGTAGTATGGTCCTCAATTTTCTGGGCTGGACGCGCCGCGCGGGCGTCTGGGCCACACGGGAGATCCCGGGCTATCCGGAATACCGCAAAGCCGTCGAGAATCTCCGGGAAAAAGCCTTATTTTATAAATCCAAATACAACCTCGTATCCGATTTCGTGACACTTCTTCTCGCGGTGGATGATTTTCCGCTCGAGGTGAGATCGACGGCCAAGCGGCGTTTCGCCCAGGCGCCCGCCGTAGAGACTGCCCGCGAGACACTTTCCTTTATAAGCACCAAGCCCATTGATCTAAACCAACTCGTCTATGTCAAAAAGGGGGAGCAGTTCTCGCCCCACGTCCTTTTTGAGGAAGGCAGTTCCATCCAAAGAAGAAGGCCCTTGCCCCCACAGTCATTCGGCGAGGCATCGAAGAAGACACTTCCTTGGGCCGTCGTGCCCGTCTTCTTTTTTATCGTTTCCTTTTTATGGTACTCTTCCATATCCGGCGAAGACGTGAGGTATTCCCTGAGGCGCCGTGTTTTGGGGCGTCTCTACGCGGTCCTGGCCTTTCTTTTTGTGTGGCAGTGGGCGCACCTATTTCTTGAGATCCCTTTTTTGGGGTCGATCGCGCTCGAATTCCTGATCCTATTCCTGGCGGGGAGCGTGTGGGTAGGATACGACGCCCGCGCTTTCACGCGGCGATTGAAGGAGACGATGGACGCCGCCAACCTCCACTTTTGCCCGCGCTGCCGTAAAGTGATCGAGAAATTTTATCTAAGCTGTCCCGAATGCCATCGGGAGATTTAAGACACGATTTGCTTGGCAAATGAAAAGGGCGGAGCTAGACTGGTTTTACGCAAGGAGAACGGTTTGAGCTTAGAAAGCGATCAGGAATTTAATTGCCCCTACTGTTCTGCCGTTATCTCCCTAAGGATCGACGAGACGGCGGGCAGACACCAGCACTTTGTCTCGGACTGCGAAGTGTGCTGCCGGCCCATGGCGATAGAAGTGGACATTGACCCGGACGGATACGTCAACTTTATCGCCAAAAGAGAAGGCGAGGGTTGATCAACTAAGTAACGCGTCCCCGGAATTAAAAAAAGGAGCCCCATGAAAAAACTTTCCTTGTTCGCTTTAATACTTTTCTTTTTCGCCTCTCTAGCCCATGCCGAAGGTGACCCCTACACCGGCACGCTTTCTGGAACGATCCTGGACATACGTACCGCTCCCGCTCCGGCGTCAGGGACATATTCTGCCAATGACGAATACAACTATGGCAGAGCCCTACAGTGGGGGCCTTTCTACGTGCTGATCGAAGACGGCACGAACCGCGTTCACCCTCTTTATAGTTCCAACAGCCCGTTTCTTGAAGCGGAGACTGCCAATCTCGACCCGAACGTGGAGTATTTGGCCCCGTATGTGAACCGGCATGTGCGGATAAGCGGCGACATCTCGACGAGCCCCAACTGGCCCTCGATCATGAAAATCACGAACATAGAAAATGCATGATGCAAATCGGGGGCGCTTCATGAAAAGATCGATCGTGAGTTTGGTGTTATCGGCGGCGCTCGCATCGCCTATCGCGGTGTTCGCGGCGGAGATACGGCTTCCGGCGCGGATCGGGGAACCTGAGGCGTCCGTGAGGCAGAGGCTGGGTGAGCCTACCAGTGTTTATTTCGACGATATGATCGGCGCCAACGCGCTCGGATACCTGGACCGTGGATTCACAGTTGTGGTTTGGGCCCAAACGGGATTAGTGGCGAGGGTGTCGGTGTTGGGTAATCATCATGATCCGACGGCGGGGACGTATACGGGAGGTGTCGTCGACGAGCTGGACATGAATGCCACGCTCGACCAGTACGTCGCAAAGTTCGGGCCCGGCAAGGCGGAGGAAGACTTCTCCATAAAAGGTGCGACGATGTATCGATGGCCGCTGGATAATTATATACTGAGGATCACCGTGTGGGACGAGGAGCACGCGGAAGACGGCGTCGTTCATCCGAAGGGCAGTATCCTTTCAGCCGAAGCGTTCGACCCCGAGTCCGAGATTTGATACCTGTAAACCGTAAGCCGGGCCTAGTCCTGTATATTGCGTTTCAATTAATTTCAAAGGAGTCTAAATGAACCGTTTGATCAAGATAGCTCTTGTTTCGGCGGTGTTCCTCGCGCCCTCGGCGGTGTGGGCGGAGTGCGAGCCCGGGGAGACATTGGAAACCGTCACCGGAAGGCTCGAATACAATTTGGAAGACGCCGCGTACGTCGATACTCCCTACAGCCTGGTCTCGCAAGGGCCCAACTATGTCCTTTATCCGGACGGCCCCTATTTCGGAATGAAATGGAAGGAGCCGGGGTTCGAGGCGAACGCGGAGGCCAAGCTGTCCGGTTTTGTGGGCCGCCAAGTAAGGGTCACCGGCTGTACGGTCGCAACCAATGATGGAAAATTTCACAACATCGGCAATATCTCGCAGGTGGTGCTGGCATGACCACCGTTATTGAGTCCGGTATGCGGTCTATTGTTGCGGCGATCATTTTGAGTGTCTGGGCGGTTACTGCCGAGGCGGCTGACGAGATGTGCGTTCAGCGCTTTAAGGGGTGCGTGGATGCAAGCACTGCTATGTACGGCGGCTGCTTGGAAGAGGGAGATTGCGAGATGACTCTGGAAGAGGCCAAGGCTGAATGTATGAAAATGTACCCGGACTGTGCTGACCGAGCTTATGTCGAAGATCGTTTTAAGGAATTATTAAAGAGATAAGGCAATAAACTGCAAAAATCGGGGGACACATAACTTAATTTGGCGAATTAAGGTTTGTGTCCCCGGAATTATGTAAGAGAGTCCTGGACCCATTATAAAAAAGGAGGCCATTATGTCCGCTAAAAACGAAAAAAATGAGAATAAGTGTCCGGTCATGCACGGCGCTCAAAAACACCCGGCGGGCGCCGGCACCTCCAACAAAGACTGGTGGCCGGATCAATTAAACCTTAAAATTTTACATCAGAACTCCGCTCTGTCCGATCCCATGGGCAAGGATTTTAATTACGCCGAGGAATTCAAAAGCCTCGATCTCGATGCCCTGAAGAAAGACCTATCTGCGTTGATGACAAACTCGCAAGACTGGTGGCCGGCGGACTATGGTCACTATGGGCCACTTTTTATCCGGATGGCATGGCATAGCGCAGGCACCTACCGTATCGGCGACGGCCGCGGCGGCGCCGGCTCCGTCTTGCAACGTTTCGCCCCGCTGAAT
>CAZBAY010000173.1:0-3821 GCA_964489945.1 uncultured Planctomycetia bacterium | reverse complement strand
CGCCGCGACGTATTTCATCGCCTCTGCGAAGGTGCCGACCGACTCATGGGTGAATCTGACAAGATCCGCGATATAAATATCCCCTTCGTCAAGGCGCGCGGTTCCCTCCTCCATCAGTCTTTCAAGATAATGGGCCAATTCATGGACAACGGTGTCGGTGCTTTCATCCAGGAAACCCCCGGAAGGATCAGAGACACCCAAACCGTGCGCGAGCGCGCTTGAAAGGTACATTTTCCCGCCTCTGAACGCCCCCGCGAAAGCGACTTCGGGCTTCATCAGCACCACCTCGCTTATGCCGAAAAGCCCGGCGATCTTCCCGGCGATCTCCACAAGGCGCTTTTCCTGCGGGGTTTCCGGCTCTTTCGCGTAGCGTTCGGGGTTTCTCATCTGTTCATGGCCGAATTCTATGCTCGTGGCCTGCCTGACCCTTTCTTGAAAGTGCTCGATCTCGCGATCAGAGGGGATCACGGCCTCGGAAACTTTCAGCATCTGCCGCTGGGCCTCGGCTCTCGCCCTGTTCGTCTCTCTCTGGATCGCGATCCGCCGTCCGATGAGGCTCGAACGTTTCGCGGGATGAAGCCAATCCGTCGCCACCTCGAGCAGAAGAATAAGTTTCACGAATTTTTTGGCTCTATCCAGTCTGCCGGGAGTAGTCAAAAGCGCCTCCAGATCAGCCGGCCGGATCCCGTCATAACGGCCTTCGTTGATCATCTTGGCAAGCCTCAATATATTCTCATCCTGCTGAAGATTGATGGAATCCCAGTAATGGTCGTTCGTTTCCCAGTCAAGCGGAAAACCCTCGAAAACGAACTGAGGGCTGGATTGGGTCAGTGTCTTGTACGCGAGAGCCTTGTAGAACTCAGCGGCAACGTGCTTTTGAATGACGAGCAGGTATTCATGCTCGTGCTCAAAAGCGCTGCGCCCGCGGATGAGCGGCAGAGGGATCTGGATCGTAAGGTTGAGCTCATTCACAAGAGGCCTGAGTGAAGCCGGGATGAGCGCTAGATACTCCTCCTTGATCTCCCCCACTCTGAGGCCGATGCGGTCCACGATCTGGGACGGCATGTCCTTGGCGCTAGTGGTCCGCATCGTGCCAAAATCCGTCAACACTTCTTCGCCGGGCCGGGCGGCCTTGAAAGGCGTCTCGCTCAGCACCTCGTGCTGAACGACAAGCGGATTTTTCTTCTCTTCGTGATCAATAAATGAAATAGCGAAGTTGTCGTGCTGGGAGAGACCGGCAAAGGTCTTCCAGGAGCGCTGGGCGAGCATCTGGTCAAGCTCGGGGATCGTGTTCTCGGCGAGTTTGATACGGCGGACTGTGACGCCCTGCGGCACATTTCTGTCTTTGACCTCCCGGATACCCGTCAGGCGTATCGCGACCGGGACACCGTCTTCTTTCACAACTTCAAACGCGAATTGGAAAGCGCGGTCTTTATTCTTTGTAATGATCTCGACGCGGTCTACGCCCTCGAATATCGTGTATTTGCCCGTACCGAAAAATCCGGTGAGGTCTTTCTGCTCGCCGGCGGCCTTCGTGGACTTGGGAATGAGGAGCGCGACTTCCTGTAACGCGCCCGTACCGTTGTCTCGGGCCTCCTCCACGTATTCTTCGACGCCGGCGGCGTTCTTTTGAACATAAAAATCAACCACGAGCTCGCCTTTTTCGCCTTTCGTCGCGTCGTGGGAGTTTTGCGCGATCTCGGCGGTGTAGGCGCCGGATTCGCGCTGGACGGTCGTGTTCCGGAGGATTTCCGCCTCCAAAGGCGCGTCAGGTTCCGGAAGTTCATTCAAATGCTGAATGAGGTAGTCCATCCCCATCACGACGTCTTCCGGCCCGCTCTTCGGGCGGCTCTGCTCAAGCTTCGCGAGCCGCGAAATCTCTACTCCCCCCGCGGGCATCGCGATATCGTTCCCGTCCGGCGGCGAGCGGTCTTTAACTCGGACCGGGTCCACCTCGTTGGTCAGGAACACGACAAAAGGCCGGATGCCGCCAAGGCCGAGGTCGGGTATGCGTGCGGGCTCGTGCAAGGCGACTATCAGCTTGGCATAATCCGCCTTCTTGTAGCTTTCTTTGAATTGCGCGAGGTATTTGAGCGACTTCTGGGACATCAGCCGTTTCAGCTGGCTGATCAGGATACGGTGCTTCTCGGGGCTTATGCGGGACGCCTCGGAAAGGAAGGAAATGGCATGCATCAGGTCATTCATTTCCATCGGCTCGGCAGATTGAAGCGCCTTCACGAGATCAACGATGACGCCGATGTCCGCCCATTTGTGCGGCTCATCAATATTCCATCCGAGCGCCACGATCTCCAGAGCATCGCCAGGCTTATAACCCTTGCGCCGAGAATCGTCGTCGGAAAGAAGAAGGCGGGAAAGGTCCACGTCCTGATCAACCGCCGCGTAGAACAAGCGCCAGAAAAGATGGCCGTAGTAATCGCGCCGTGCGTCCTCCTCTTCCTGAGCAAGCGTGCTCTTGACCTTCAGCAGGAATGGTTTTAGCTCCTCGGTAAGCCTGGCGATCCGGTTGGCGAAGATGTTGAAAGGAAGCGGCGTTTCATCAAGATCAAGCGGCGCGCCTTTCACCGCCGCGTCGAAGCGTTTGCGGATCTCGCTGTCCTGATCATGATAGAGCGTTTCCAAAAAAGGACGGATCTGATGCTCCGCTTCGGCACGGTACTCCTCAGGCACGAGATCAAGGTAAGGTTTGAATGCCGCGCGCGCCTCGGCGATCCACGCTTCGCGGCGGTGCCTCACCCCGTCGTCGCGGAGGTCCAGCACTTCCCTGTTCCACCGCTCGAGAGTATGGTGTATCTTTTCCGGCTCCGCGGTCATGAGCACCTCCTCGGGTTTCGCGGGAGCCGCCAGGCCGGGATCGAGAAATTTCACCTCATTCGTTTCGGGGTTCACGAAAGCAAAATAGTCGCCGTTGGATTCGACTGGGACAAAGCCATCGGGAATGAGGCCCGTCACGTTGGACCACACGCCATCTTCATCTACCAAAAATACCGCCCCGGCTTTCACTGCCAGAATGAAATTCCGGCTTCGGTTCACCAGGACCCGCCCAACCTCGGTCCGCTGTGTCGATTTATCCACAGCCCGTGTTAACCATATTTCTGAGATCCCCTTATCTCCCGCGTCCCCGTAGATCACCTTCCCGCCCCGGAGCGACCCCAATTTCCTGTCGCTCCTTATCGTATCACTGATAAAAGGCTCGCCGCTCTCGCGGTCAAGATCGAAAACATAAAAATCCCTGAAGAATTTCGTCCCGGAGCCGGCTATTCCTACACCTTTTCCCGTCAGCATCGTTCCTGAAAGCTCCATTTGCTCCCGCCGAGGCTCCGTAGGGTAATTCTCATCGTAACTCAGTAAGTCGGACCTTCCTTTCAAATGAACACCCAGCCAACCTGCCTTTCTATCAAAACTCGCGATCGATTTCTTGTCTTTCGAATAGTATTCCCAATACCTAGGTAAAACTCCCTTATGATCTGCCAATCTATTCGACTCACTTTCAATCATCAGGCCCCCCGTTTTACGATCGAACACGCTGAGCAACAAACCCTTATCTACCCGCCCCGACGCCGCGACATAAACATATTTGTCGTCCACGGCGATCCCGATCTCTTCCGCGAACATTCCATCCACTTGACCCGTGAGAAGATTTAGGTTTTCAACCCTACCCGGGAAAACTGCGATCGCGATGGAGCCGGAGGAATCGATCTCAATGTGGCTGGCCCCTTCGATGAGCATTTTTCCGAGCGTCAGGCTGTAAAGATCGTATTTGCGGTCTTTCTGCTTCAGGATCACAACGTCCGCCTTGTCGT
>CAZBAY010000172.1:0-14171 GCA_964489945.1 uncultured Planctomycetia bacterium | reverse complement strand
TCGCCGATCTGTTGCAGATACCAATCCGCCGTGTGCTCGCGCTTCATACGCCTCAGGATCCGGTCAGACCCCGACTGGATAGGCAAATGAAGGTGTTCGCAAACCATGGGCAGGTCCCTCATCGCGGCAAAAAGGCGCGTGTGCGCGTCCTTCGGATGGCTCGTAATAAAACGAAGCCTTGAGATGGACGAGGCTTCCTTTTGAATTTGTTCAAGAAGCCCCGCGAAATCGATCCCCTCTTCAAGCCCCTTGCCGTAGGAGTTCACATTCTGGCCGAGAAGCATCACGTCTTTAAAACCTCTGTCCGCAAGGTCCTTTATTTCCGTTAAAACGCTTTCGGACGACCGGGACCGCTCCACGCCGCGCGTGTAGGGCACAATGCAATAAGTACAGCGGTGATCGCATCCCTTCATGATCGTGACGAGCGCCTTGATCTTATCCGAACGGTACCGGATGCCCTCGAGGCCGTATTCGTCGTCGAGCCGGTCGATCGCCAATCTGGGCGAACGACGAACCTTGATCTCCTCGACGAGGTCCGGGATCTGGCTCAAATTCCCAGGACCGCAGACGAGGTCAATTTCGGGGTTCCTTCTGAAAAAAGCGTCGCCGTGCTCCTGGGCCATACAGCCCATGATGCCGATGACGAGGCCGGGATTTCCCTCCTTGAGTTTCCGGAAATTTCCGATACGCCCGAACACCTTCTGCTCGGCGTGGTCGCGGATACTGCAGGTGTTATAAAGGAGAAGATCCGCCTCTTCGGGCAGCGAGGCTTTTTCATAGCCGCGATCGATCAAAAGGCCCTCAACGGCCTCCGAATCGCGCTCGTTCATCTGGCACCCGAAAGTTTGGAGAAATAACCTCATAGACGCTCTATTATGCAACAACCGGCGGGATTGGGGAATGAGAAAATTAGGACAGGGCTGTTTTCGCGACCACGCCTCTTTTCACGAGCTCTCGCATGTCCTGCTCCATCGTGTGCATGCCGGCCTCCCGGCCCGTCTCGAGGTAGGTCTTGATCTGGGCCGTCTGATTGGTCCGGATCAGGTTCCGGATCGCCGGCGTGGGGACGAGCACCTCCGTGGCGAGCGCCATGCCGCTTTCATCATGGCGCCTGAAAAGCCTCTGCGTCACGATGCCCTGAAGCGACTGCGCCAGCTGCAACTGGATCTGCGGCCTCGTTGCCGCGTCGAAAACATCCAGCACCCTCGTGAGGGCCTGCACGGTGTCTCCGCTGTGGAGCGTGGAAAAAACGAGATGGCCGGTCTCCGCGGCCCGGACAGCCAGCGCAATGCTTTCCGGGTCACGGAGTTCACCCACCATGATAATGTCGGGATTCTCGCGCAACGCGCTTTTCAGCCCGTCCGCGAAAGAGCGGGTATGTATTTCGATCTCCCGCTGATGCACGAGCGACTTCTGGTGAGGGATCACAAATTCGATCGGGTCCTCGATCGTGAGGATATGCCTCTCGTCTCTCTTATTGATCTCGCTGAGAAGCGCGGCGAGCGTCGTCGACTTGCCGCTCCCCGTCGGCCCGGTGATGAGCACGAGCCCCTTCGTCAACCGGCTCCATTCATGGAGAATGGACGGGAGCCCCAGCTCTTCCATCGTCGGAACTGTCTTCGGGATCGGCCGGAACGCGAGGCTCGCGCCCTCGCGCGCCTTGAACGCGTTGACGCGGAATCGTGAAAGCGGGTTGACGTCCAGCGCCAGATCGATGTCCTGACCGTCCTTGAAAAAGTGTTTGCTTTGGGACTTGCTCAGAATGGAATCCAGTATGAGCGACATTTTGGCGACGCTCACCGGTGTATTTCCGATCTTCCTGAATTGCCCGTAAATTTTAAGCACCGGGGCTTCGCCGGCCGAAACAAAAAGGTCAGATGCTTTCGAATCAACCGCCTCTTCAAGCCAGGGAAAAAGTTCGCAGGCCTTGCATTTATCCGCCACGGACAGAGCAGGCTCCCGGAGAACCTCCGGGCCAGGACCAGGCGAACCGCCGTTTGTGGAAGGTTTCTCGTTCGTTCCGTTTTCCTGGCATTCCGTTCTTTTTCGTTCGATCGCGTAACGCATCACGCGGGGCAGGATCTTCGCCTCGCCCTCCCCTTTCACCAAGTAATCCTGGGCGCCGTGGCTGATCGCGTCGAGCGCAAAGGCTTCGTCGCTGTTCCCTGACAGGATCACAACAGGCACATCCGGAGCCTGAATATGAACCTTTGTGAACGTCTCAAAACCCTGACTGTCTGGGAGGTTGAGGTCAAGAAGAACGGCGTCCACGTCCCCCTCGGCTAGAGAAGCCAGCCCGACCGACAGTCTGTCCGCCCGCTGGACCCTGAAGAGCGGCTCTTTGCCCCGGACCAATACCTGCTGTATTAAGTCGGCATACTCCGAATTGTCCTCAATGACAAGTACATTGATCTGTCTGCCTGTCATATCTTTTTGACTCTCCTCAGGTTATGAAAAATCATCCATAACCGCTAGCACTACCTAAAGGGTATAGGACAGGCCCATGCCAAGTCAAAGTAAAGTGGGATGTCACCAACAAAAAAAACCTCCCGGACAACCATTCCAGGAGGTTTTTTTCTAACTATTTAAAATACTTACAGCTTTAGATCATCCAAAATAGGAAGGCTCGTTACCGGGCTTCCATTTGATATTACAGCCCACGCTGGCCTTCTGCGCGGAGCTCACGGTCAGGCCTGACAAAACCGCATCGATCGCGGCCCGGAGGTCTTTCCCGTTCACCGGCTTCCCATTTCCCGGGCGGGAATCATCCAGCTGCCCGCGATAAACAAGTCTGCGCGAATCGTCATAGAGAAAGAAATCGGGGGTGCAGGCGGCGGTATAGACCTTCGCGACCTCCTGCATTTCGTCATAGCAGAGCGGAAATGTCAGCGCGAGCTCCGCCGCGAACGCTTTAAGGCTCTTCGGCGAATCATCCGGGTAGTTGCCCGCGTCGTTGGAGCTGACCGCCACGATCCCGATGTCCTTACCCTCATAATCCTTCCCCAGACGCGCGAGCTCCGCCTTCACATGCTGGACATACGGGCAGTGGCGGCAAATGAACATCACGAGAAGCGCCTTTTTATTCCGGAATAAAGCGGGAGAAATGTCCTTACCCGACGAGACCTCGGGAAGAGAAAAGTCGGGCGCCTTGGTCCCGAGCGCCGCCATCGTAGAGGGGGTGAGGGCCATGGCTATTACTGAGCTTTGAAATCCCCGACCTTGGGTTTGGCGATCCTGTCATACTCTTTGTATGCCATTTTGACGCTTTCCCGGTGAGTACCGGCATTAAAAACAATGGCGTCATTACGCGTAAGGGCCTCGTCGATATAGAGAGGCACGTTGTAGAGCTCGCCAAAAGGCGGCATCGCCCCCTTTTCGCAATCGGGGAACAATTGCTCAAATTCCTGTTCGCTGGCCAAGCGCGCGTCCTTCACGCCGAGATATCTTTTCAATTTGCCGAGATCGAGCTTGTGGGTCGACGGGACCACCGCCATCGCGTCCTTGCCGTCGGCCTTCACCATGACGACTTTTGCCACCGTCTTCCCCGGAGCATGCTCCGCCTGGGCCGTATGTTGAGAAGTGAACGCTTCCGCGTGGACGATCTTTTCGTATTTCGCCTTGTTCGCCTTCAGAACCTCTTCCAGCTTTTTCGCGACGCTCATAGGGTTGCCCTCCGTTCCTCGAGATCTTTCCCCGTGAGCCTTTTGTAGACGTCTTTGTAGGCGACGGAGGTCTGGTCCGCAATGTTTTGGGGCAGGACAGGGCCGGGAGGCGTCTTGCCCCATCCGGACGCTTCGAGATAATTGCGGACGATCTGTTTGTCAAAGCTCGGCTGATCCTGACCTTTTTTATAAACATCCATCGGCCAGAAACGCGAGCTATCGGGAGTCAGCACTTCGTCGATCAGAATAAGCTTTCCATTTAAAAGTCCAAACTCGAATTTCGTATCAGCGATGATAATGCCTTTTGTCTTTGCGTATTTGACGCCCTCTTTGAAGATCCGGATGGACAGGTCTCTGGCCTGATCGGCAATGTCCTTCCCGACCAGCTTCACCGTTTCTTCAAAGTTGATATTCATGTCATGCCCGATCGTCGCCTTGGTAGCGGGTGTAAAAAGCGGTTCCGCAAGCTCTTCGCACTGCTGTAGCCCCTTCGGAAGCGCGTGCCCACATACGTGACCCGTTTTCAGATAATCCTTCCAGCCGGAGCCGGCCAGGAAACCGCGGACAACGCACTCGACCGGAAGAGGTTTTGCCCGATGCACCAAAATGGACCTTCCCTCTATCTGTGCCCGGTGATTTTTCACAACATCGGCCGGAAGCCCCATTTTATCCACATCGGCTGTAATGATGTGGTTGGGCACGAGGCCTTTGAACTTCTCGAACCAAAAAAGGGAAATTTGATTTAAAACTTTTCCTTTATCTCTGATAGGCGTCGGCAAAACCACATCAAAGGCGCTTAAACGGTCTGACGTGATAATAAGGAGCTTGTCCTCTCCAACCGCGTAAATATCGCGCACCTTTCCCCGGTTCACCAAAGTAAGAGGCAGGCTTGTTTCCCACACCGTATTTTGCTTTGTCATTGCCGTCTCCATATTACAGTTCAACTCCCTTGAAAAAATTCTTTATCCCCGTTTTTCCCCCGGCCGCCTTTTTGAGGCGGTCCATCACCGCAAGGCCGATCCCCTTGTCCGGAACTCTCTCCCCGATAATTAGGTCAAGGTTCATTTTATCAAGTTTGCGGATGGCGCGAAAGAGATTCGCGGCCGCTTCGTAAAGATCCTCTTTGGGACTTAAGACTTCGACCGCCTCAAACCATGGAGTATCGGATTTTTGACCAAAGGCTAAGAGGCCCATGCGCGGCCAGGTAACCTGAGATCTCTGACATGTGCGATAGAATGGATCCAGCTCCTTAATAAAATCCGCGAAATCTTTATCCATCAGCGTCAACGGCGTCCAAGGCGCGTAATGGCTCTGCAATTGACCGGGAGACTCCACCGCGGCAGGATCTTTGAATGACTTGAGTTCCATAGACAAAGCTTTTTCGATCTCCTCGACAGGCACGCCGCCCGGCCGCAGAAGCGTACATTCCTCCCCGTCGATCTTGAGGACCGTCGATTCAATGCCGATCCTGGCTGGACCGCCGTCCAGGATAAGGTCCACCTCCCCGCCGAGATCCTCGGACACCGCCTGTGCGGTCGTGGGGCTTGTGTAACCGAAAAGGTTGGCGCTTGGAGCCGCGATAGGATGCCCTAAAAGGTTTATGAGCTCGCGCGCAACGTCAGCATCCGGCATTCTGACTGCAACAGTAGGCAGCCCCGCGGTCACCACATCGGGAACAATATCAGTCTTGGGAAGCACCAAAGTCAGAGGGCCGGGCCAAAAATTCTTAATAAGAAGCTTCGCCGTTTTTGAGGTGGCCTTCCATAAAGGGTAAGCGTCCTCAGCAGTTGCGACATGAACAATAAGAGGATCGAACGAAGGCCGTTTTTTCGCCTCAAAAAGCCGGCAAATCGCCTTCGGGTTCAAGGCGTCAGCCCCCAGACCATAGACTGTTTCAGTGGGAAACGCGACCAGCCCGCCATTCTGCAGAATCTCGACCGCTTTTTTTATATTTGCGGGTTCCCTCGCATCTACGATCTTTCCTTCAGTGACAGACGTCCGTTTCATGAGCGGAATTTTCCGCCGTTCAACCTGAGTAGGAGCTTATGTAAGGGAAAATTCTTCCCGGGGCATTCCGTGGGCTTGCCTTTGACGTCCTCATGGCGTCGGATCCCGCTCGACGGGATATGATACTGCTCCTGTACAACGGCCACGAGATTGGCAAGCGCGTTGAACTGCGCGCTTGAAAGCTGATGCTTGTTGAAATCACCAACAAGACAAATTTGAATGTCATTGGGGCGGTTTGCTTTCACCTGCTTTTTCCACCTCCAGCCGACCTCGAGATACCCATCCGGTGTATAACTGCCGTTCCCAATGACGAAATGATAAAAAAGCCCGCCCATTTTGCGCCGCCGGTGATCACGGTCAAATACCCTTGCCCCGCCCTGAAGCGTCGCACTGTGATGTATCGTGATCGTCCGCCAGTCCGACCCCGGATGAGGAGGACCAACCAGAGCCCTAACTTTGTCTACCGCCATGGGGTCAAAAGGCTCGAAGGACGGCGCCACATAAACCGGTACCCCCGCGCCAGGAATAAGCAGCTTCTGCCCGACTTCGATCTGGCTGGGATTCGAAAGATGGTTCGCCTGCATGAGCTCATTGACCTTTAAATTATAGGTTTTGGCGATCCGGTAAAGCGTCTGGCCCCGCTCGACAGTGTGGTAAACTCCTACGCCCGTCGCCATGACAGTCGGCCCCATTCCAGGCATCGCCTTTTTCGGGGCCGTGGCGCAGCCGTTTAGCAAAGATAGAACCGCTAAAATAGCAATATATCTCTTAGTCATACTCCTCCAAAATCATCCGCTAGCCGCATAGTGTCGTCTTCTTGTACAATAAATCAAAAAAAATTCGTTTGGTAGTAGTAGATTAACAAACTTAATAAACCGATAGCGCCCCCAAGTGCCACCCTCACCGACCCAAAATAACCCGTATCTATGAATCTGCCTGTGACAAGCACTATTAGTGGAATTGCCATTGCAGTATATCTGCTTGAGAACTGATGGGTCGTAAAACCTGCGCTTCCAATTACAAGCATAAGACAAGTAGATAGATATAAGTGAACATCATCACCCCTCTTTTGGAGGGCGCGACAACAAAGAGAAAGCAAAAAAATTAAAGAAAAAATAATCAAAGCTAATGATGCTAAAATCGCATAGATTTGAAATGCCTGGTCGTTCAAAAAATGATTCGCAAGAGTATGCAAAGGAATCTGACGAATACCCTTTGTAAGAAAAATAAATAACGCCACTGGTGCAAGAAGGTATAGATATTTCCACTTAAAGTGGAACCATTTTGGAGCCAGAATAAGAACCAGAATGCCTGCATATCCAAATGACATCACAGCATGTGGTATAGAAAAGAAATCCCTGGCAATAAAAGCGTGTGAACCTGGCAGAAAGCCCTTCCAAACTAAAAATAGAGGGGCTGGAAAAATTATTGCCGTTATTAAAAAAATGATTAGCTCCCACTTTATTTGAGAATGAGCCCTGCAAAGAAATGGCAGGGCTAATAGAGCTGCCAAATAAGGTTGCCTACCCGTTATAGATAGACCCATGCACATTCCGCCCACTATTACCATGAGCATTTTTCTATGGTTGCTTTGTGCCTGGATAGCGAGAATGAGAAAGTATTGTCCGGCCGTGAAGAGGAAAATTGCCGGTATTTCTGTTAATGCCAGACCTGACACGACCATCGTCAGGGGCAGCCCTAGCACACTCATAGAAGCCAAGAGAGCTTGCCTTGAGCCCAATTGGGGGTGGGAAAAAATAAAAATAAGATACATAGTCGCCAAAAGAAAGCCTATATTGACGAACCGTACAGAGGGAGGCTCCAAATGAGTTAGGGGTTCCAGTAAAAAATGAATGAAAGCATGGAGTGGGCCGGCCGAGACAGGCCAGTCGCGTATGAGATTTTCCATGGAGTCGGCTTCCCGTATGTAATCCACAACCGGGATGTAAAAGATCTCGTCATAAACAAGTTTGGATGGGGATGTAGCAACCAATATCAATAATACGATTAACAGTAATAGGCAGGTAAAAAAATAAAACCTTTCCTTTGTAAGTGAAACTGCTTCAGACACTTGAGATAAACCTTTTCATTCAGACCCTTCCAAAATCATCCTCCAATCTCACAATGTCATCTTCTCCCAAATAATCCCCAAACTGAACTTCGATCAGCACTAAAGGTTCCTTTCCTGTATTTTTCATCCGGTGAGTTTCACCGCAAGGCACCTCTAGAAACGTCCCTTTGTTCATAGGAATATCTTTGTTCCCCAGCGTCGCTACCCCCAACCCAGCCACCACGATCCACCATTCTGTCCGATGGGTATGTTTTTGCAAGCTGAAACGCAGACCTGGTTTTACCTCAAGTCTCTTAACCTGTATTCCGGGCTCCCGGTGCAAGATCCGGTAATTCCCCCAAGGCCTTTCCTCACCATTCACGTTAGGCATCCATCAGCCTCGTCGGGGCTCGCCCCCGCAACGCAGACGGATCCTTTCGCACGCCCCTGTGAACTTGTGAAAAACTAAAACCATGAAAAATTGTCCCTTTTGTTTTGGCCCTTTGAGTCTTGGATCACTGAAAACACCCCCGACGGTATTGAAGTTACGTACAAGATCCCTGAAAGACTGAGCAACAAAACTTCCAAACGAGGACGCCTGCCTATTGTAGATGACGTGATGGCCCCCTGTCACACGGACCACTTTCTTACGCAGCTTACGCAAGCTATCCATCGCGGGATGTGCGACGCGAGCATTCTCAACATAGACCTGTCCGTAACCGCGCTGATGAACCAGATTGCCCCACTTCACATCGCCGCCTGATTTCAGCGACCCGTCGAACAATCCCACCGCATCAAAGATCTTTTTAAAGGTAAAAAGATTCGCAGTTGCGCCGAAATGTCCTTTTTCAACGAATTTTTTTTGCTGTAGAAACGTCATGCTGTCATAAAGCTCTATAATGGACGGGCCGCGAGCATTTTTGAATCGAAACTCCACGTTCCCGACAGCCATGCCGCAATCGGGCGCTTCCAAAAGACTCACCACTCCCCTTTCAATCCACTCTGGAGCTGGTACGCAATCAGAGTCCGTGAAAGCAATAACCTCGCCCCGGCAATTCGCTATGCCTTTGTTCCGCGCGGCGTAAGAACTCGGCTCATTTTCATGCACCGTTTTGACACGACCAAATTGCGCTATAACCGGACCGATGCCGTCATTGGAATTATTGTCCACTACGATCAATTCGTAGAGATCCTTGGGGTAGGTCTGGTTCTCCATCGCGCCGAGGCATTTGACCAGACAATGGGAACCATTAAAAACAGGAATGATCACTGAAACAAAAGGCCTTTGGTCCATACAGCTTTATTGTACCAAAGGCCGGTGTACTGACCAACGTATAAGTAATGGGAATTTGGAAGCCCCTATTTTGTCCGAATGCAAGGCGCGACGACGAGTCATAGTGTTAACTATGCCGAGGAGGAGCAACGCAGTCAGTCGGGCAAAAGAGGTGGCTTCCCCTCTGGGGCCGTGACGATTTTTGGCTGCGACTGCGTCTCTCGTCGTCGGAATAGTCATGACTATGCCTCCTCCTCGCTCCTTGTCTCGCTCAAAAATCATCACGGCCAAACTTCCCATTACTTATACGTTGGTCAGTCAATGTGTTCTTCTTCTAAAATAAGCAATTCTGTAGATGCCGAGCTACTCCTTAGGCAATTTATTTGTAATATTTACAAATTTTTTATCAATCAGTATGAAACTCTCATCCTCCAACAGGATATTATTCATACCAAAATAATGATTGAGAATGACCCGAAAGGTATTCACGGGTGTAATTGTTTCATACAAGATAGATTCGCCATCTCCAGGCAAATAATAGGCACTAAGAATACGGAAACCCATTTCCAAATTGCGCGGATCTAATTTATGGCTGTACGAAGTGCTTATCCTACATCCGTGATCTCCTTGAATGATTATAATGGGCGGCGTTTTTGATCCAGCTATGATACTTTCGATTGCTTCTTTCGTCTTTTGGTTAACAAACATGAGCTGTCTCACATACAGCTCCTTAAAACCCAGTCGAAGACTCTGCGTGAGAGAATTCTTCTGGCCATTGGGGCCAAAAGCAAAAGGAGGGTGGGGCGATATAATATGGGCAAAAACAAATTTAGGCCCTTGGATCTGATGAACTTCGGATAATTTGTCAAAATGGTATAGGACGCTTTCCCTGTGGCCAGAATCGGCGAAGGTGTCGGCCAAATTCGATGCATAACTGATAAAGCTCAATTGAATTAAATGTTTCATAAACGAATATTTAATAAACTCATCCCCTCCCTTGTAATAAAGGCTAGCGTTGGCATTAACATCCTCAAACCCTAATGCGATATATTTATAGCCATTTTTTCTTAAAGTGCTGAGGAGCATGTTGTCATCTGCCAGACGGGTGTTAGGCGGGAATACCTCTACGGCTTTTTCACCTATTTGAAACATATCCTGGATATATTGCATATTGAGAGATGAAGATAATGAAAACCAGGTCGTATCATAATTACTAACACTCTGATCGGCTATGTAAAACCCCTTCCGAAGAAGAAAGTCGTAAAACTCGAAATTGTCAAAATTATAGTACTTCTTTAATGTCTCACGATGAGAATACGCATCCAGAATTATGTAATAAATATCGGGGAGGGAGGCCTTGCCGCTTGTGATTGGTACTGGCATGGCATACTTTGAGTCAACTCTCGATTCAGAAAGACTGATTAATGGTTCAGAAGCACGAAATTTGTACGTTGAAATGTTGATTAGGCAGAAGGCTATGAGCGTCAAAGATATTGCATTAAATGCCCGCGTTAACATGTCGTACTTTGCGCGCTTCCATACTAAAACTAGCACCGAAACAATAAAAAAAATTGACCAGGCAGCAAACACATACTTGTGTCGCCAGATGAGCAACCCCCCAATGGTCAAGCCATTGCCTATTTCAAATAAAGCTCTATAAAAAAAGATCCAAATCAGGGATGCGGAGATAACAAGCCCTCCTCTCATCGGATCCTTTAGTGTCAAACTCGTGACACCCCAAGTAATCAATGCAAGCAAAACAAAAAAACCCATCGTGAAAATTATGTGACTAAGCGGGACTCTATCTATATTATTAGAATAAAAAAAGAGTACGGGGTATGCAGCCAGCAGGAATGGGTGGAAAAGCCATGGTTTCCTCATTTTCATAACTGCCCGATGATGAGCAACTTAGCGCCGTCTCATTAAATACACTATTCTGCCTGAATCTCGCAGTTGAGTTGAATTTTCAATAAAAAAATACCGCTCAAATTCCCTCTCAAAATCCTGCGTAGTATAATTGCAAAAAATATCTTTCCTGAATGCCAGCATTTCTTGAACCTGCGGATCTTCTTTTGGAACAAACTCTATAATTAGATAATTTGCCATTTGCACAAATAAATGGGCTATTTGGTCCAGGGGAACATTATTGGAGATGGCCATGTGGTGAATGAAAGCTAGTGCCAGGATTACATCTGCGGGTCCACGCTCGATAAGGCTCTGCCGCTCTCGGCAATTCCACCCAATCGCCGGGCTGGGATTTGTGAAATCCATGATCAAGGGAAGGAGATTTTCTTCCTTATGTTTTAGAACACATCGGAAATTTTCTTCAACGGCCATTGGGTCTAAATCAAAAGACACGGTCAGGGAACCTTTATAACTAGCAATACGGCTAAACAACCCAGTATTGGCACCGATGTCCCATACTTTTCTTGGGCATATATGATCCAAAAACATGGACACAATTTCCTTCTTATGGTTCATCGCATCGGGAGAATAAGAAATGTCCCTATAGTATTCAACCCAAACGCTCTTCTTTCTTCTGACTTGAAGATGTCGAATGCATGATTCCAAACTATCAATAAGCGCTAAATGATCATGCGTTGCGACGTTCCGTCTTGATGACAACTCTATTTTTCCAGCCAGTCGCTTTTGTGCTTTTGCATGAAGATGAACATGAATAAATAGATTCACATTGAATCTCGAACTAAACGGTAAAAGTGAGCTTGCCAAATCCAAAGGGATGCCGTCTAAATACATCCAGAGCATTCGATTCAGACCAGTATCGCAATATACCATCAGTGCCAAAGGCGCTAAAAAATGTTGGCAAAACTGTCGGTAGGCGACCCAGGGTGACCCTTCCTGATATTTTTCAAAAGAAAGAGTGTCAATAAATATGGGTTTCCCTCGGTCAAATTGTACATTAAATGCGCTGGAATCCTTAAGAGACATCCCAAATGCGATCGCTTTTTTCTGAATTTTTAGGGTTAGCAATGCCGCCTGCTTTAATTGGCTGAAACACCATTCATAAGGATATGAAATGAATGGGATAGCTTGGGGTTGAATAATTTTATATGCTATATCTTTTCTTTCTGGTGGCACGTTTGCGTCCGTATGGGCTGTCAACAGCTCCTCTTCCACCAAAGCGTCATATAACCCTGAACTTATCAAACGGTCCCACTCCTCCTGGTAGACTCTATTGACCTGGCGGTAAACAATCCCGTCCCGCATGAAGATAAAACCGCTAGGATCTCGAAATGAGCTTGAGGATATTTCAGACATTATAGCTTTACTTATTTTTTGACTTCCAGCAAAAAAGTTTTTTGAATAAAGATAAGACTTTGATCCAATAAACTTTTATTGCAAATAAAGCACCCAACAACGATGCAATTAAGATTTGAAAAATGTAGCTGCCACTTCCGGGATCAAGATATGCGTGAGCATCCTGAGGGCATACTAAAGATAATAAGGGAATAATCATGACGGACATGAGTTTTATAAACCTAAATACAGCGATTTCTCTCATTGTTGATTACCTCCATGTTTTGGCTAACTTCATAAGGACTCAAGGTTGTTCTTCACTCGTCATATCACTCCGCCTCCGCCGCATTTTTTTGGCCATTTTCTCCGCCATGCGGATCCTTTCCGTCGTATAGAACTCGAGGAACGCGATCACGCCAATGATACAGCAGAAGATCAATCCTATCAAAATAGCCCCAAAACTCTCCACTTGTGTGGTAAGGATGGCGACTAACCCGATCGTTGTTGCGATAAAGTAAGAAAAAATAACGGCCGTCTTTTCGCTCATCCCGATCTTGACCAACCGATGTGCAAAGTGATTCCTGTCGCCCTGCCAGGGCACCACACCCCTCGCAAGCCTTACCACAATGACCGACAACGTATCATAAATGGGCACTCCAAAGATGAGGATCGGAATAAAAAGGGTCGCATAAGTTGCGTTAGGCGCCTGATAATTACAAAGCAAAGTAAAGGCGGCGAGCATATAACCGATGAAGAGACTCCCGTTATCCCCCAAAAAGATCTTCGCCGGCTTGAAATTGTGGGGCAGAAATCCCGCAAGTGCTCCCGCAAAAGTAATAAGAAAGAACCCCACTATCGGCTGCGCAATTATTTGGGTCAGCCAGAAAAATGTTAGTGTTGAAATAAGGGCTATGCCTGCGCAGTGCCCATCCAACGAATCGATGAAGTTAAAGGCATTCATAATAAGCAGTATCCAGACAAACGTAATGAAATATCCTAACGGACCTAAACCCCCAAAAATATTAATTGTCAGACCTAAACCCATGAGAACAAAGGCCGCGATCATCTGTCCAAAAAGCTTTCGACCAGGCCGCCATTTAAACTTATCATCAAATAGGCCAACCAGAAGGATCACGAGACTCCCTGCGAAAATACCGCCGACTTTAGGCGCCAAAGAAATTGTGCCGCTAACAATGCCGGCCATTGGATCCGTATACGGAAGGTTTTGGCGCATTGAAAACGTGAACATGATCGCCGAAAAAACCGCAAACCAAAAAGAAATAAAAGTCCCCATGCCCCCCAAAAAGGGCATGGGAACCTTATGAGCCTTTATTCCTGAGGGGTAATCGAGAAAATTCAGATGATGAGATAGCTTGATGAGATAAAACGAAAAAAAATAACTTAGCAACGCCGTGAGGCAAAAAGCCAGTGTGTTGAGAATGGTGATTATTAGTAATTCATTCATTGGATATGGGCTACAAGCCCTACGGCTTCGATCAAATCAACATATTGCTTGCTCAGTACCGCACGGCTGAACCTCGAGTTTTTGAGATCAACGCATTCCGCCTCGATCTGCTTTTTTTGCGCCGGATCCAGACGTCTCACCCTCTCTATTGTAGCAACAAGTCCACCCACGTCTCCATGCTCAACTTGATAACCAAAACTTCGACCTTCCATCAGATCCCCCATGTGGCTATTTTTTGGCCCGATAAAAACAAACGGCCGCCCGACCGATAAAATCCCGTATATCTTACAAGGGTGAACGATCCCGACAAAGGAATTTCCCATGACCGCGACGTGAAGGTCCGCTGCTGATAAAGACTCTGATAATTGATCTAACGGTTGATAGGGAAGCTGGACGATATTTTTGAGACTGTGCTGTTCCTTAAAATCATGAACTTGCTTCACAAGGCTTCCTCCC
>CAZBAY010000171.1:0-1875 GCA_964489945.1 uncultured Planctomycetia bacterium | reverse complement strand
GGCAAAGGCGTGCACGTCGTCACGGTGAACGATTATCTCGCTAAAAGAGACCGAGAGTGGATGGGACCCGTCTATGAATTCCTGGGTCTTTCGATCGGGGTGATCCAGAACGGCTCCACGCCCCCGGACCGTCAGGCGGCCTACGCCTGCGATATCACCTACGGCACGAACAATGAATTCGGTTTTGATTTCCTGCGCGACAACATGGTGCGGCGCATCGATCACCGTGTCCAGCGGCCCCTTCATTACGCGATCGTCGACGAAGTGGACAGTATTCTCGTGGACGAGGCGCGGACCCCGCTCATCATTTCCGGCCCCAGCGAAGAATCCACCGACAAATATTATAAGATCGACAAGATCATCCCTCGTCTCGTGAAGGAGGAGGATTTCCAGATCGAGGAGAAAACGCGCACGGTATCGCTCACCGAAAAGGGCGTGAAAAAATCCGAGGGCGCGCTGGGGGTCGAGAATTTGTACGACCCGGCGAACGTGGAACTCGTGCATCACGTGAGCCAGGCGCTTCGCGCGCACGCGCTGTTCAAAAAAGACGTCGATTACGTCGTGAAGGACGGCGAAGTCCTCATCGTGGACGAATTCACGGGGCGCCTCATGCCGGGGAGGCGCTATTCGGACGGCCTCCACCAGGCGCTCGAGGCCAAAGAGGGCGTCAACGTCGAGGAGGAAAACCAGACGCTCGCCACCGTTACGTTCCAGAATTATTTCCGCATGTACAAAAAGCTGGCGGGAATGACGGGCACGGCGCAGACGGAGGCCCAGGAATTTTTTGAGATCTATAAATTGGGCGTCGTCGTGATCCCGACGAACCGCCCGATGGCGCGCCAGAACCATGCCGACCGGATCTACCGGACCGAACGGGAAAAGTTCAACGCGGTCGTGAATGACATCGCCGAGTCTTATAAAGTAAAAAGGCCGGTCCTGGTCGGCACCGTGTCGATCGAAAAGTCCGAGCATTTGAGCAACCTCCTCAGGAAGCGCCACGTGATCCATAACGTGCTGAACGCCAAATTCCACGAAATGGAGGCTGAGATCATCAAGGCGGCGGGACAGAGCGAGGCGGTGACGATCGCGACGAACATGGCCGGCCGCGGGACCGACATCGTGCTGGGGGAGGGCGTCAAGGAGTTGGGCGGCCTGCACGTGATAGGCACGGAGCGGCACGAAGCCCGGCGCATCGACAATCAGCTGCGCGGGCGCTCCGGCCGCCAAGGCGACCCGGGATCTTCGCGTTTTTATCTGTCGCTTGAGGATGATCTGATGCGCATTTTTGGGTCGGACAGGATCTCGGGCTTGATGCAGAAGCTCGGGATGGAAGAGGGGCAGGAGATCGAACATCCTTTTATCACGCGGGCGATCGAGACCGCGCAAAAACGCGTGGAAGGAAGAAATTTCGAGATCCGGAAACAGCTTTTGGAGTACGACAACGTGATGAACCGCCAGCGCGAGGTGATCTACGAGGAGCGGCGGAAAGTGCTAGAGGGCCAGGATCTGAGGGAACATTTTCTGGGCATGGTCGAGGAGACGGCGGAAGCATTGAGCGTCGGTTTTCCGGCAGAAGAGGAAAATGCCTTTAAAAGTTTATCGGAATCCGTTCGTAAAGTGTTCCCGATCTCGCTCGAGGGGCTCGAGGCGCTCACCGGGGAGGAGCTTACGGAGCGTGTTATCGAACGTGCCAAGGCGGCTTATGAAGCCAAGGAAAAAAACATCGGCGCCGATTTCATGCGGCACCTTGAGCGGATGATCCTTCTCGACGTCGTGGATTCCAAGTGGAAGGACCACCTGAGGAACACGGACAATTTGAGAGAAGGAATAGGCCTCCGCGCGTACGGGCAGAAGGACCCGCTGGTGGAGTACAAG
>CAZBAY010000170.1:0-12738 GCA_964489945.1 uncultured Planctomycetia bacterium | reverse complement strand
CTTCGGCTCTTCCGCTTCAGCTTCCTCGCGCGGTTTGGGCTCCTCGGGATGGGCCAGGTAAACAAAATACTGGTCCTCTTTTTTCTTAAAAGCGGAACTCGGGATGATCAACGCGTCCTCTTTCTCGTAAACCAGCACGTTGATGCGGCCGAACATACCGGGCCTGATCTTCTCATCGACGTTCGAGATCCTCGAGCGGATCTTGATCGTCCGGGAACGCTCATCCACCAGCGGAGACACGGAATCCACCTGCCCCTTGAAGATCAAGTCCGGGTAGGATTCGACGGACACCTCCGTGTTCTGTCCTTCTTTCACCTTGGAAATGTCCTTTTCGATGATGCCGAATTCCGCGTAGACGTCCTTCACGTCGACAAAGATCGCGACGGTATCTTGCGGCGACATCGTCGACCCGCGGTCCATTTTAAGCGAGCCGATGTAGCCGTCGCTCAACGCCACGAGGTTGGTCTTGTCGAGCTCCACCTTCGCCGACTGGTATTCCAGCTGGCTCTGCTTAAACTTCGTCTCGATAATGCTTCCGAGTTCGAACAGCTTCGCCTGTTTGTCCAGCTCTACCTTCGCGTACTCAAGCTTTAAAAGCTGCTCTTTCTGGTCGAGGCTGGCGATGATATCTCCCTGCGTGATCTTTTCCCCTTCCTTAAAATTGATATATTCGACGACGCCGGGCATCTGAAATTTAAGCTCAATGTCGCGAAACCCTTTGATCGACCCCAGCGCGGGCAGAGTGTCCCTGAAATTCACGGGGGCCACTTTGTACACTTTGACCGGCAGCGGGATCTCTTCCGGGGGCTTGGGGGCCTCTTTCTTCGTTTTTTTATAAACGGGGAATCCCCCTACGCAGGCAATATGGTCTTTGATGAAGGAGGAAAGAAAGATCGCGCTGACGACGACCGCGAACGCCGGGATCAAGAACTTCTTCGAAAGGAACCGCTGATAAAAACCGGCCCCCTTGGTTTTTTGCTCTTCTTTTATTTTTTTAAACAGTTCGTTCAGTTTCAGCTTCAAAGTAGTCAGGGTCTCCTATGGTGACAGCAAGGCTTGAGAACGCCAGTTCGTGGTCCGTAACGGCCTGGATGAACGCGAATTTATTCTGAGCCTCTTGGATCATCTCGTCCCACACGTTGTCGACGGTGGTCTCCTGGTGTCCCAGGAGATACTCCAAAATAGCGACCTGCTTGTGCTGGTAGCGGTACTTTGCGGCGGAAGCATCGACCTGGATATTCGACTTCTCGAGGTTATAAAGTTCCTCCCTCACTTTCAGGACCACGTCGTCACGTGACTTGTTGAGATCGGCCTGCGCCTGCAAAAGGGCGGCCTGCGCACCTTTCTCGTCGGTGATCTCGGCGAGCTTGTCAAAAAGATTGATCTGTACGCGCCCTCTCCTGTCCTCCGACCCTGTCAGCGCGAGCACCGTGGGACCGTACACATGCTTGCTGAAATCATACTCGGCCGAGTGGGGGCCGAACGGCATCGACCCGTGGATCCCGAGGAACCATTCCTTCTCAAGGTCGAGGTCGTGGTTGTCGTCCTCGATCGCCTTCGTGTCCTTGAAGATCTCACCAAGGTGCCCGTAAGAACCCCGCAGGTCCACGCGCGGATATTTCTTCGCCTGGAAAACGCGTACGCCGTATATCGCCGACTCGACCGCGGAATACTTGATCTGGATGTCGGGGTTGTTCTTCAGCGCGAGCTCCGCGAGCTCCGCCATGTTGGGGTTCACCTTCGTGAAACGAAGCTTGAGGTCCACGGGCACGGCCCGGTCCGGATCCAACCCCATGCTCTGGCGAAGGATCAAGTTCGCGGCCAGGAAGTCGCTTTTCGCCGACTCAAGCTGATAGAACACCTCATAGTATCGCGACTCAATATTCAGATAATCGACTTCGGAGATGATCTGCTGTTTTTTCTCTTCTTTCGCGCGCTTGTAATAGCCGTTCAACTTATCGTAGATCTCGATCTGGTACTGCACATTGTATTCGGCCTTGACGACCCCGTAGAATGACGTGCGCACCTGATGGATGAACTCTCCTCTCTGCTTCAGGTATTCTTTCTTGGAGGATTTCAGATTCTCCTCGGCCTGCTTGACCGTGTAGACGAGCTCGCCGCCGTAAAAAAGTGGCTGGTTCACGTTGATCTTGTAATTGCGGCCCTTATAAAAACGCTTTGAGACAAGGCCCTGGTTTTCTTCGGTGATAAGCTGCACGGTCGGAAAAAGCGCGCGCTTGGCCTCGACGATCTTTGATTCCGCGACCTCGATCTTTTTCTTCGTCGCCTGAAGGCTCAAATTGTTCACCAGGCCGATGTCGGCAGTCTCGCGCATCGTGAGCTTTTCATCGGAAAGCGCTGTTTTGTAAAGCGCCTCACCGTCCGCGGATTTCTTGTTCCAGTTCACAAAACTAAGCCACGGCCACTGGGGTCCCTCGGGTTTCACGGGAGGCGCCTCACGCGGCGCAAAATGCGCCTCCCCGGGCTTCTTTTCCTTGAACACAAGCCTTGGCATCGCCTTGGGTTGCACGTCTTTAGCGGACTCATAGCCGTCCGCGACGAGCTCCTCGAGCATGCGGTTGGCTTCCTGATTCAACATCACGCCCTTTTGCTCGTCCAGAAGCTGGTGCACGAGCTGTAATTTCCCGGAGTCGGACTGCTGTTTTTGCTTGGCCGCGACGATCTCGCTCTGGAACGCGCTGAGGCTTTCATCGGCGGAAACGGCGGGAGGCGCAAAAGAAGATACACCTAGCCCCATGGAAATGGCCAGGCAAATCGCCAACCAGCGTGATGGATTAGTATGTTTTTTCATTAATTATTAGTACTTTTTACTTATTCTAATAATAAGTAAACGGAAAGTCAAGGAGCAATCCCGCCTTCTCCTCTGATTTTCGCCAAATAATCTCTAAAATTTTTTTCGTACCCCTGGCTCGTCGGATTGTAGTACTTTTTGAGTGTTTCGGCGCCCCTGTAACTGGCGACGTCCTTCAATGCGGCTTCGATGCCGAGGTAGCTGGCGTTGGATTTGGGAGCACAAGCCACGTAGACTGCCGCCTGGGCAAGCGGGATCCTCGCTTCCGGCATTCCGACAAACTCCGAGACCTGGAAGGCGGCGTTGGCGACCACAAGGGCCTGCGGATCGGCATTTCCCACGTCTTCCGACGCGCAGATCACGATACGCCTCGCGACAAACCGGGGGTCCTCCCCCGCGTAGAGCATCTTAGCCAGATAATAGAGCGCCGCGTCGGGATCCGAACCGCGCATGGATTTGATGAAAGCCGAGATCGTGTCGTAGTGCTGGTCCCCATCCGCGTCATAGACGACCGCTTTTTTCTGAATGGATTCCTCTGCTACTTTTTTCGTGAAATGGACCACGCCGCCCTCTTCCTTCGTCGTTGAAACACCGATCTCGAGCGCGTTCAAGGCGCGGCGCGCGTCGCCGTCGCAAATTTTTGCGAGAAATGCCAGCGCGTCTTTATCCATTTTTACCTGAAAATTCCCCAGGCCGCGCTCTTTGTCTGTAAGGGCCTTTTCCAGAATGGTCGCGATGTCGTTTTCAGAAAGCGGTTTTAATTCGAAAACAAGCGAGCGTGAGAGCAGGGGTGAGACGATCGAGAAAAAAGGATTATGCGTCGTCGCGCCGATGAGGATGGGATTGCCCTTTTCCACGTCGGGCATCAGGACGTCCTGCTGGGCTTTGTTGAATCGGTGAAGTTCGTCGATGAAGAGGATGGTTTTCTGGTTTTTGGGCTGAAAACGCTTTTTGGCGTTCTCGATCGCTTTTCTGATCTCGGCGACGTTGCTCGCCACCGCGTTCAGCGGCTCGAAATAAGACTTCGTTTCATTGGAAATGACGGTCGCGAGGGTGGTTTTGCCGGTGCCTGGAGGGCCGTAGAAAACGAGGGAGGAAATTTTGTCTGACTGGATGGCCCGGCTGAGAAGTTTCCCGGGACCGAGGAGGTGTTCTTGGCCGACAAACTCTTTGAGCGACCGCGGCCTGACCCGCGCCGCCAGCGGCTCCGGCGCCTCTTTGCCCTTTTGCGTTTCTCCTTCAAAGAGGTCCATAAAAGAGATCCCCGCAAATGCCGTGCCGCCGCGCCTTCTGTGAACCCCCGTTAGCCAGGGTGGGAGCCTGCCGGGCGCCTTCAGGCCATCCTCTTAAAAGAGGCGGCTCACCGGCGCCGAACCGCGGCCCCCGTTCAGCATTTATATTGGATTCGACGAATGGCGCTCATGATCCACGCGCATCGCAGGGACAAAAATATTATAGCACGGAAAAAACGTTACGAGGCCCTTTTTTCGATACTCGCGAGGGCCGCTTCAAATTCTGAATTGACATTCTGCCGGAGCGCCTGGAAATCAGCCCGATTGGCCTGCAGTTCTCTCTGAAGCCCCTGGATCGTTTGTTTCATCGCGAGGCTCGCCTGATCCAATTCACTCACTCTCACGGAAAGCAGGCTGGCCTTTTGTCGGCTGGCCTCATCCTGTTTCTGCAGATTCTGGTTGGCCGACTGGACCGCGGCCTTTTCCCCGCGCAGTGTTTCAATGTCCGAATGGAGTTTCTGGACATCTGTTCTTAGTTTTTGAAGCTCCGCGGAAACGAATTCGCGGTCCTGCATCGCCTTCTTCAGCTGTTCCCCACGGGAGTCATAAGCGGCTTTGAGTTCAGCAAAGCTTCTCTCCACGGACTCTTTTTCCGCACGCGTCTTCTGAAGCTCTTCGGAAACGCCGCGAAGCTTGTCGGTCTGAGCCTGCAAAGCCTGCATGTGGTTCTTTAAATTCTCCTCACGCTTGGCCGATTCCGCCGCCTGCAATTTAGCGTTCTGCTCAAGCGACGCTATTGCGTTCCGGACCGACTGATTTTCGGCTACCAGCGCTTCGTTGGCCTGCTTCACGTCCTTCACGCGGATCGCCAGCTCGATCAACCGGTCTTCCTGCGCCTGGTATTTATTTTTCACCACTTCATAGGTTTGCTGAAGCGCGTCCTGGCTCGACTGCTTTTTGCCCAACTCGGCCTGCAGGGCCTGGACCTTCTCCGATTCGACGGAAAGCTCCGACACGCGGGCTTCAAGTTCGCGAACCGTTTCAAACGCCTTGTCCCTTTCCTGCCGCAGCGCCCCTTCGTTCACCTGCGCGTCGCTCAATTCCCGCTCGACTGCTTCGAGCTGCTCGTTGCGGGAACGAAGCGACTGGATCTCCGATTCGAGCGCTTCGACCCGCCTCGCGGCGTTTTGCTGCGCGGACTGTGAACTGTTCTTAAGAGCGGCCAGCGACGCTTCGGTGGAGGCTTTTTCCGATCTTACGCTTTGAAGGGCCTGGGTGGCATTTTGGTGTTGTGCCTGAAGCGATTTGATCTCCTCTTCCAGAGATCCCACCTGAACCGTAAGTGTCCCGTTTTGGGACGCACGAACTTCGAGGGCTTTCTGTCCCGATCGGAGCGAATCCAGCTCCGACCGGAGCTGAGCGATCGTCTGACGTGAGTTCTGATTTTCTCCAAGAAGGGACTGGTTTTGCGTCCGTACTGTGGCTAGGTCCGCCTGGATCGACTGTGCGCTCTGTGTGGCGCGCGCTTCAATGGCCTTTTGCCCTGAGCGGAGCGAATCAAGTTCAGACCGGAGCTGAGAGATCGTCTGACGTGAGTGCTGGTTCTCTTCGAGAAGCGCCTCTTTCTGCGCGCGAAGCGCGGACACATCGGCCTGAGCGGACTGAGAAGCCTGCCCTGCCGAACTCAACGTATCGATCTGCGCCTGAAGCTCTACGATCCTGCGGTCCGCCTCGTCTTTCCGTTTGGAAAAATCCTTCAACCTCGCCTGCTGGAGACGGAAATTGTCCTCCATGAGCTGGTATTTCTTCTCGAAGACGGCCTTTTCGTTCTTGAGCTGGGCCGTTTCCTGTGAAACAGCCGCCTGCTGATTCTGGCTTTTTTGGATCGCAGCTTTCTCCGCCCGGATCTTCACAATCTCCGAATCCAGCGACCTGGCCCGTGCCGCGTCCGCCTGAAGGTTCGCGACCTGCGTCGTCAAGTCATCAATGATCTTTTGCGATTCTTCCTCCGAACCAGATGAGGAATCCATCTGCGTCAGCGCGGAACGGAGTTCCTCGATCTCCCGGAGGGCCGCTTCTTTGTCGCGCATAATGATCTCTTTGTCGCCCTTGGTTTCCTGAAGTTCTTTCTGGAGAAGTCTTAGCTTTTCATCCGGAGTACTGGCCTGGAGCCTTGCCTGAAGGGCCTGCACCTGTGAACGCAGATCCGCGATCGCCTCGTCCGCTTTTTCTTTTTCTTCGGACGAATAGGCGGGACCCGCCGCCTCTTGGGCCGGCCGGATTCCCTGACCACCGCGCAAGGCCTCGATCTCCTGGTAGGCCGCGTCGCGCTCCCGCGTAACCGTCTTCACGTGGTCTTTCCAGATGGCCAAAAGCTCTTTGTAGCGCTGAGTGTCTTCCGTGAGGTTCTGGGCATCGGGGGCCGCCACGCCCTGGCTTTCAATAGCCATGCCCGCTTCTTGGGTGCGTGCCCAGGAAAGCGGAGCAAAAATTTGGGAAATTACGAACGTGGTGAGCGTGAGGACGGAAACGTTCTTCATGGTTTTTTCTCTCCTTTGTTGGATTCCTGCAAAATGGGGGACTCGGCGCATGGCTGTGGTCTGAGCTTGTATTTTAGTATAAAGAAGGTGACAAGGCTAAAGAAAATTACGTTCACGATCCCGAAGGCCTTGAAGGCCATGTCGGTCGACCGGAGGGCCTGCGGGGTCATAAGAATGATACACACCCACACCCCCACCGCCCACACGACGCTGAAATCCTTGGAACTCTTCCGCTTGATGAGGCGCAGGATGAGCGGAATGTTGAAAAGGGGCAATATCACCCCCGAGACCATCCCGATCTTTTCGATCCAGCCGTCCATTTAGCGAAACTCCACGTGATAAGAATTTTTCAGGGCCTGCCCGACGCGGTCCTGAAGAGCCAGGATCTCGTCATCGGTAAAAGTCCCCGTTTCTTTTTGATACGCGAGAGAAAACGCGAGACTCCGTTTCCCCGCGGGAATGTTCTTTCCGGTAAATTGATCGAAAAGTTTTACGTCGCGCAGGAATGGCGATCCTGTTTCTTTCATGACCCTCTCGAGCGACTCGACGGAAATGGTTTCATCAAGGACAAACGCGATATCGCGCCGGACCACCGGGAATTTGGGAATGGGCGCGACGCGTCTGGCCGGAACTTCACTCTCAAGCAGCGCGCCAAGGTCAAGTTGCGCGTAGAAAACCTCATGCGGAATATCCCAGCGGCTGAGCGCTTCGGCGGAAACCGCCCCCGCGAAACCAACCACTTGACCTTCAAGAAGAATTTCCGTTTGAGTGTCGAAAGACCCGTCGCCCGCTTTCGGCCGCCACGCGGGCTCGCCACATTTCAAAGTGCGGAACAAGTTCTCCGCGGCGCCTTTGAGTTCAAAGAACGAAACCGCGCTCTTCCGTCTCCAGTTTTCGTCATAGCCCCCGTAGAGAGCCAGTGACAGCGCCATGCTCTCACGTCCTGCGGGGGCGACCTTTCCGGCTTCGAAAAGCCAGAGAGACGCCGCTTTGCGGGAGACGTTATAAAGAACGGTCTGCAGCAGGCCCGGGAGAAGCGACGGCCGCAAAAATTCCTGCTCGGCGCTCACGGGATTCGTGATCTTCGCGCAGTTCTCGACCGCGATACCGGAAGCTTGAAGCGCCTTTGACGACAAAAGACTGTAAGTAACGATCTCGGAAAATCCCGCCGAGGCGAGATGCCGCTTCACGTCGGAAACACGGTCAACCCGAGCCTCTTCCGCGTGGCCAGCGGTGTGTTTGGTCACCGGGATCGCGGGTTCGACTTTATCAAAACCCTCAATCCGCAAAATTTCTTCGGCGAGATCCGCTTCCTTTGTGAGATCCCGGCGGACGGCGGGCGGCGTCACGGAAAGTTTGTCCTTTCCACCCGGCCCCACTTCACAGCCCAGGTCTTTCAAGATCTTGATCACACGCCAGGACGCGACATGAAGCCCCAAAAGCGCTTCCAGGCGGTCCAATCGCAGCAGGATCCTTTTCGGGGCTTCCTCTTTCATTGTGCCCTCGACAAAAAGGTCGGCATCCGCTTTTCCGCCCGACCACTCCGCGATAAGGCCCGACGCGCGCGATGAACCAAGCTCCACACCCTCTGTGGACACTCCCCGCTCAAAACGGTAGCTGGAATCTGTCGATAATTTGTATTTTTTTGACGCGTGCCGTACGAGCACGGGATCAAAGTAGGCCGACTCAAGCAGCAGGTTCCGTGTGGAAGACGTGACTTCCGTATTTTTTCCTCCGATAACACCGGCGATCGCGACCGGCGACTCGGCGTCGGCGATGACAAGCGTTTCCGCGTCGAGCGTGTAGTCGACGCCGTCGATCCCTAAAAATTTTTCCCCGGGCTTCGCCCGCCGGACAAAGATCCGTCCGCCTTTGAGCCTGTCGTAGTCGAACGCGTGGAGGGGCTGGCCCGTTTCAAAAAGAACGAAGTTTGTCGCGTCCACGACATTGTTGACCGGCCGCGAACCCATGAACCCCAGGAATTTCTGCGCCTCGGCGGGCGCGGGTTTGATCGTGACATTCCGGATAAGGCGCGCGGTGTACTTGAGACACCCCTTTTTGTCCTGAATGTCTATCCGGACACCCGAACCTTTGACGCCTTTTTTGGCAAGCGGCATTTTGGGAAGTTGGACTTTCTGCCCGGCGAGCACCGCGACTTCTTTCGCCAAGCCAAGAATGGACAGACAATCCGGGCGGTTCGTCGTCACCTCGATCACAAGGACGTCTTCCCCGTTCACGTCCTCGACATGCTCGACTTTCGTGCCGGAAAGGGTCAGCTTTTCGGAAAGCGTCTGCGCGTTCCAGCCCGTTTCGACATATTTCTTAAGCCATTTGACGGGAAGTTTCACGAAAATTGCCTCAAGAATCTAATGTCATTCTCAAAAAAATTCCGGATATCCTCGACGCCGTATTTGAGCATCGCGATGCGCTCGACGCCCATGCCGAACGCGAAGCCGGTGTATTTTTCGGGGTCGATCTTCACGGCGCGCAGCACGTTCTGGTGCACCATGCCGGCCCCGAGGATCTCAAGCCACGCTTTTTTGGATTCCCAGAAAATATCGACCTCGGCGCTCGGCTCGGTGAAAGGAAAAAAGTGGGGGCGGAAACGCAGTTTTGTTTTCTCGCCGAAGAACGCTTTCGCGAACGCGAAGAGAACGCCCTTCAGGTCCGCGAAACTCACGCGCTCGTCGACCATGAGCCCTTCGATCTGATGGAACATGAAGGAATGCGTCGCGTCGGTCGCGTCGGGGCGGAACACTTTTCCGGGCGCGATGATCTTAAAGGGAGGTTTCACGTCCTTCCGCTCCATGAAACGGATCTGGACCGTGGAGGTCTGACTGCGGAGGAGTTTACCGTTCGAAAGATAAAAAGTGTCAAACCCGTCCCTCGCCGGGTGATCAAGGGGAATATTGAGGTCTTCGAAGTTGTGCTTCTCGTCCTCCATCTCGGGGCCGTCCTGCACGGCGAAGCCCAGACGCTCAAAGATCGCGGAGATCTCGAGGGTGACTTGCGAAAGCGGGTGAAGCGTCCCAAGCGGCCGGAACGTGCCGGGCATGGAAACGTCCACTGATTTGGCAGCCGCGGCGCGGCCTTTTAAGCTCTGTTCCTTTTCGGCAAAAAGCGCCTCGAGCGCCTGTTTCACCCGGTTCATCTCCTGTCCCGCCAGACGACGTTCGTCGGGCGAGACTTCGGAGATGCGGGCGGTGACGGAAGCAAAAAGCCCCTTCCTTCCCAGGTACTTGGTCTTAAGTTCCTGAAGAAGGTCGGGATCCGAAAGAGGAGAAACTTCGCCTTGAGCTTCCTTTTCCAGTTCTTTAAGCGCTTCTATCATAATGAGGGCACGCGGGTAGTCGGGCTTAGACCCGTCCGCTTACGCGCTCTTCGCGATGGTGACGAGTTCGCCGAACGCTTTTTTGTCGGTCGCGGCCAGATCCGCTAGGATCTTCCGGTCCAGCTGTACCTTGGCTTTCCGCAGACCGCCGATGAAGCGGCTGTACGTGAGCCCGTGTTCCACGACGCCCGCCGAAATGCGGGTGATCCAAAGCTTCCGGATGACGGACTTTGAGTCTCTCCGGTCGCGCGTCGCGAACATCATGGCGCGCTGGACGGTCTCGCGCGCGGTGCGGTAAAGCTTGCGGCGGCCTCCGACGAACCCTTTGGCGCGTTTCATTATTTTCCGGCGTCTGCGCCTTCCCGCTGGAACTGTTTTGGCTTTAGGCATACGGCAACAACCTCCTTAACGACTTGACATGACCGCTCGTGACAAGATTGCTTTCCCTCATGTGTCTCTTACGGCTCCGGGATTTGTCCTTTAAAAGGTGTCTTTTCCCCGCGCGCATCTTCCTGTACTTCCCGCTCTTCGTGACGCGGATGCGCTTCGCGACCGATTTGTTGGTTTTTAGTTTTCCCATTTTTATCCTCTGCTTGTCATTTCGGCATGATGATCATCGTCATCATCCGGCCTTCCATGTAGGGGGACTTTTCCACCTCACCGAGCGGGGAGATCTCCTGCGCGAGCCGCTCGAGAAGCTTCCGCCCCGTCGAGATGAAATTCATCTCGCGCCCGCGGAATTGCATCGTGATCTTCCCCTTGTCCCCTTGTTTCAAAAATCGTTCCAGCGCGTGGAATTTCACCTGATAATCGTGTTCCTCGATGAACGGATGGAACTTGATCTCCTTCAGATGAATGACCCGTTGTTTCTTTCGGGCCTCTTTTTCCTTTTTCGCCTGCTCGTACTTGTATTTGCTGAAATCCATGATCCGGCAGACCGGCGGGGCCGCCTGTGCCGCCACTTCCACGAGGTCCAGCTCGACCTCTTTTGCCATCTTGAGTGCCTGGTCGATCGGGACCACTCCCCCCGGATTGCCGTCAGCGTCAATGAGCCTGACTTCGCGCACCCGGATGCCCTCGTTGATCCTTATATGTACTTTTGTAATTGAACCACCTCCTGTTGTTTAAACGAGCCGCTGTGTTGCTTCCTCTTTCGCCTTCTGAATAAAATCCGAAAGCGCCGTCTGCCCGAGATCGCCTTTACTCCGCGAGCGCACGGCGATCTTCTTGGCCTCGATCTCCTTGTCCCCCAACACGATCATATAGGGGATCTTCTCGTTCTGCGCGCCGCGTATCCGGGCGCCGAGCGTTTCTTCCGCGGGCTTCATTTGGGCCCTGAAGCCGGCAGTTTCAAGTTCTTTCAAAATTTTCTCGGCGTACTCTTCATGCGCCGCCGCCACGGGGATCAGGCAGATCTGGACCGGCGAAAGCCAAAAAGGCATCGCCCCCGCGTAATGCTCGATCAAGGTTCCCATAAAACGCTCGACACTTCCCAGGATCGCGCGGTGAAGCATCGCGGGCCGGTGTTTCTTTCCGTCGGCGCCCGTGAACTCAAGATCAAAACGCTCCGGCAAAGCGAAATCGCACTGGATCGTACTGCACTGCCACGCGCGGCCCAAGGCGTCCTTGATCCTCACGTCGATCTTGGGGCCGTAGAACGCGCCCTCGCCCTCATGCACATTGTACGAAATGCCTTTGGAATCAAGCGCGCCCTTCAAAGCGGCGGTCGCGCGCTCCCAATCCGTGTCCGTCCCTATCGAATCCGTCGGACGGGTACTGAGCTCGATCTCCCGTTCTTTAAATCCGAACGTGTCGAGCACAAAAAACGTAAAATCGATCACCGACGCGATCTCTTTTTCGAGCTGATCGGGCATGCAGAAGATATGCGCGTCGTCCTGCGTGAAATTCCTGACGCGCAAAAGCCCGTGCAAGACGCCGGTCTTCTCGTTGCGGCAGACATTGCCCATTTCAAAGAACCGCAAAGGCAGATCGCGGTAACTGCGCCCCTTCGTTTTAAAGATCAGCATGTGGCCGGGGCAGTTCATCGGCTTCAACGCGTACTCTTTTTCGTCCTCGGTCTTGAAGACGAACATATTCTGCTTGTAGTATGAAAAATGTCCCGAGCGGACCCATATGTCGCTCTTCAGGATCTGCGGCCCGATGACAAAGTCGTACCCGCGTTTTAAATGCTCCTCTTTGACGAACTGCTCAATAAGGTGGCGCAAGAGCGCCCCCTTCGGGTGGTAAAAAATGAGCCCCGGCCCGCCGTCTTCCTGGACCGAAAAAAAGTCGAGCTCCTTGCCGAGCTTCCGGTGGTCGCGTTTTTTCGCCTCTTCGCGCATTTTAAGATACGCGTCGAGCTCTTTCTGCGAGAAGAACGCCGTCCCGTAGATCCGCTGCATCACGGGATTCGTCTCGATCCCCTTCCAGTACGCGCCGGCGATGCTCGTGAGCTTGAACGCCTTGATGAGCCCCGTCGCTTCCGCGTGCGGGTATTTACAAAGATCAGTGAAGTCACCGTCAACGACGACCGAAAGTTCTTCCTGCCCCTCAAGCTGGTCTATCGTTTCGAGCTTGAACGTCTCGTTCTTTTCTTTAAAAATTTTCCGCGCGTCGTCCGGCGAAACGTTCTTTTTCTCGAATGTGTAATTCGCTTTGACGATCTTGGCCATCTCATCCTCGATGGCCTTGAGATCTTCGTCGTTCAAAGGTTCCGGCAGATGAATGTCGTAATAAAACCCCTCCTCCACCGGCGGCCCGAACCCCAGCTTCGCGTGGGGATACTTCCGCTTCACCGCCTGCGCCAGGACGTGCGAGCAGGAG
>CAZBAY010000169.1:0-4715 GCA_964489945.1 uncultured Planctomycetia bacterium | reverse complement strand
GGACGATCTCGAAAGCCCTCGTGCCCTCCCGCAAAAGCGTCGTGACGATCCCGAGAGCGGATTTCGCGCTCTTTTCAAGGATCGCGTCGGCAAGCTCAAAAACATCCGCCTGAATGGACCGGCCCAATAGGCCGTCTATATCCTTTGAAGTGATCTGGGTCCGGGGACTGGCGAAAACGGCCGTCTGCTCAAGCGCTCCGTCAAGAGAACCGAGGTCTTTTCCCAGGCGCTCTGAAAGGATGGCCAACGCATCGCCGTCCAGGCGGATGCCTCTTTTTTTCGCTCGCCCCTGGATCCACTGAGGAAGGTCCCTTTCAAAGGGCGGATAACACGGAACGAGCTTCGCTTTTTCAGAAAGATCCCGCAAAAACTCGTTCTTTTTGGCGCTTGATTCCTCCGATACGACCACGACGACCCCGGTCGTGGCGGGGCGCCCGGCATAAACCATAAGCGCCTCCTTCTCCTCATCCGACAGGTCGTCCGCGTCCCATAAAATGGCTAGCCTCGCCTCGCTTAAAAAAGGCGCGGTGCCCGCGAAGTCCAGGACCGAAGAAAGAGGGTCCTTGCCCGCGTGAAATTCCTGATAATTGAGATTGGAGGGGTCTTTCGGAAAGAGGGACTGGCGCAGTTCCTGAACGAATTCCCGTTTTAAAAACGCCTCTTTACCCGCCAGGAGATAAAGAGGATTTCTCACCATACCTCGACGGTCTTGTCCACTACGCGACGCGCGACGTCCTCGACCGCTTTCTGGGCGGCTTCGTCCTCACTCACCGCCCGCGGACCAGCGATAAAGAAAGACGTGTCGCCGACCAGGTTATTGTCGTGCCACAAAACTTTTTTGTCTGAAGCCTGCGTGACGGTGACATCGAGATGAATGCTCAGCCGGTACTCTTGCACATCGTCGCCCTGGCTGTAGCGCAGAGGATCGCGCCGGTAGTCGGTAAGCTTGGCTTCGACCACCGCGTCCGCGCTCCCCGGCTCCCGGACCTGCAGATTGCCGTCAAAGATAAAGCGGTTGATAATGGCGTTGGTGACGTCCACCTCAACACCTGGCCGGTACACACGGAACTCATCCTTATCGCCGATCTCCGCCGACAGATCGATCGCACTCTGGACCGGCGCGACATGGACGGACTTGATATTCCCGGGGAGAAGAGATTTAGTCGTGTACCCGCATCCCGCGAGGGAAAGCAGGAAAAGAAAAAAGAAAGGTCTGAACTTCACCATAGCTTCGGCCACTTAATGCCGCCGGATCCGCCCTGCTTCTTCTCGCCCTGGCCTGCAAATTCATCCATTTTCTTCCGGGCGAACTCTCCGGAGGGCGTGTCAGAATATTTGCTGGCAACTTCCTGGTAATACACCTTGGCGCTGGCCAGCTTTCCCTGCTTTTCGTAGAACTGGGCCGTCTCGAGATTGGACAGCGCTTTTTTCGCGCGAAGCGCCTTGATCGACTCGTCGGCTTCAAGGGTCTGCTGATCGCCGGGGAACGTATTTTTGAACCCTTCAAATTCCTCGATCGCGCGCTGGGCGTATTGCTCGTTGTATTGGGATTTCTTGGAAGCCTGCATCGAACAGTAGGCGATCTGGTAGCGTGCTTTGCTGACGAGGTCCGAGGACGGATATTCGTCCACGACGGCCTGAAAAGCTTTCTGCGCTTCCTCAAATTCAGCTTGAGCTTTGTACACTTCGCCGATCCTGAACTGGGCCTGGTCACCATAGGTCCCGAACGGAGAGCTCTTCACGATATGCTTGTAGATGTCGAGCGCCTTCTCCTGTCCGGAAAGAAGGGGCACCCCCACGAGCTTCATCTTCGCGCCGTCGGCGAACTGATTGGCGATCTCAAACTCCCGCTTCACAGCGTCCTTGATGCGGTCGCTGTAAGGATACCGGTCGACAAGCTTCTGGAAAGCGTCCGCGGCCTTCGCGAGGTCCTTCCTTTCCTCCCAGGCCAGCCCGATATAGAAAACACCCTCCGCGGCCAGCCGCGAGCTTGGAAAAGCCTCCGGGAGCTTCTCAAACTCCTCGATCGCGCGGTCCCAGTCCTTTTTATTATAAAGCTCCATCCCCCAGGCGAACTGCTCCTCCGGCGTGTCCTTGGAGGCATTCTTGGGATTGACCCACTTGCCGAGGTCAGGACTCCAAACCCAGTAGGCGTGAACGGACGGGGCCAAAACGGCGAAAGCGAGGAGCATCGAGACGAACAAAATGGCTTTTTTCATGGGTTTCCTTAATAAAATGAAGGGCTAAAGGGGGTAGTTTATAACGACCGCCGTACCTTGTCAACCTTTCCCGATCCCACCCGGGATTTAATAAGAATGTCGCCTTCCAAATTAACTTTGGTTCCCGCCCGGTAAGCGTCAAAATTGGTGGCTTTTAACGTATGCGGGATACAATGGACCCAAAAGGCGCCCTTCACCGTCTTCCCGATCGTGAGGCTCACCCCGTCCACCGCGACAGACCCTTTTTCCACGAGTGACCGCTTAAGGCCGATTGGAAATGAGATCAAAAAACTCTTTTCGTGACCTTTTTTTAGCACGCGCCGCACGCGTCCGACGCCGTCCACATGTCCCTGCACAAAATGTCCTTCGATCCTTCCCGCCCATTTTAACGGACGTTCGAGGCAGACGCGGTCGCCCGCCCTCAGCTTTCCCAGAGTCGTCCGGGATTTCGTCTCGCCGATCACATTAAAAAATAGGCTGGCCCCTTTCTTCTTAGTGACGGTAAGACACGCGCCATTGACGGAAATACTCCCGCCGATCTTCGCGCCCCGGGAGAACACCGCGGTGCGGATCTCCAAGAGAGGCGCTCGCCCCGGCTCTTTTTTCCAGCCCTTCACGACCCCTGAGGCCTCGACAATACCGGTAAACATTTTAGAGTACCCCGTGAATAAGCAGGTCGTCCCCGACCGGTGTCACGTCCAGCTTCTTTATTTTTGCCATGTCTTTCAGAAAATTGACCCCTTTGCCGCCGACTGATCCCGCCGCCTGCCGCCCGCCGATGATGCGCGGAGCGATGAAAACATAAACTTCGTTCACGACTTTCCGCGCGATGGCCTCTCCGATCACTTCCCCGCCGCCCTCGATCATGAGTTGGACGATCCCGCGCTTTCCCAGGACCTTGAGGAGCGCCCCCAGGTCCACTCTCCCCCTTTTTTCAGGGACAGAAAGGATTTCCGCGTTTTTGTATCGGGAAAACCGGCTCCGTGCGGCCTTTCGCGTCACTGCGAGGAGGACCGGATCTTTTGAGGAAAAGAGCCGCGCGCCCGGGGGTGTGCGGAGGCCGCTGTCGAGAACGATCTTGAGCGGCGCTTTCCCCCGCTTCCCGAACCGCACATTCAAGCGCGGATCATCCTTCAATACCGTGTTGATGCCGACGAGAATGGCGTCGGAGGCGGCACGGAGGCCGTGACTGAATATGCGGGCCGCGGGGCTCGTGATCCAGCGCGGTTGTCCCGCGCGCGTCGCGATCTTCCCGTCAAGACTCTGGGCCACTTTGACGATCACGTAGGGCATTTTCTTTTTTACCCAGTGATCATAGGCGCGGTTCAAATCCTCGGCTTCCGCTTGCAAAACACCCGTTTCGACCTGAACCCCGGCCTTCCTTAATAGCTTCACTCCCTTTCCCGAGACAAGCCTGTTTGGATCGGGCGCCGCGACGATCACTCTTTTGATCTTTTCGCGAAGAATGAGATCGGTACACGGAGGGGTCTTGCCGAAATGGGCGCAGGGTTCTAGCGTCACGTAAAGGGTCGCGCCGGAAGCCGACGGTCCGGCCTTGCGCAACGCGTTCACCTCGGCATGCGGCCCGCCGAAGCGCTCATGGGCGCCTTCGCCGAGGATACGGTTGTTTTTCACGACGACCGCGCCCACCATCGGATTGGGATGGACGCACCCCGACCCGCGCCGGGCAAGCTCTAGCGCCCGCCGCATGAACGAAGCGTCACCTTCTTGTTCGCCATAACGCTTGGCGAATCCGTCCCTCATGATTTGGTCGAATCCGCCCCGCTCTTTGGCGGACATTCGGTTTTCGCGATCCGGTCAAGGATCCCGTTAACGAACTTGGAAGAATCCGGCTCGCCGTAGCGCTTGGCGAGCTCCACCGCCTCATTGATCGCGACCTTCACCGGGATCTCATCCAAATGAAGCATCTCGTACGACGCGAGCCTTAAAATGTTGCGGTCCACATAGGCCATACGCTTGAGTTCCCAGTTCTCGGCGTAACGCTCGATCAGCTTGTCGATCGACTCAAGTTTTTCGACGACGCCGCGGACAAGCGTTTCGGTGTATTCCGTGATCTCGGGTTCCTTCTCGGCCTTCTCCTCCCAAAAACTTTGCAGGACATCGGCCACTTCGGCATGCCGGATGTCGACCTGATACAGGATCTGGAGCGCAAATTCACGGGCCTGGGTGCGTTTTCTCATAAACGCTTCATCAGGTTCGCCATCTCAATGGCCGAGAGCGCCCATTCGCGCCCTTTGTTCGAGTGCTTCACGCCGACACGCTGGACCGCCTGCGCGGCCGTCTCGGCCGGGACCATTCCCAGGATCACGGGGATCCCGCATTTCTCTGAAAATTCCCGGACGCCGCGCGCCGCTTCGCCGATCACCTGATCAAAATGTTTAGTCTCCCCCCGGATCACGACGGACAGCGTGATGACCGCGTCGATCTTTTTCCGCGAAACTAATTTCCGGAGCGCTAGCGGGACCTCAAAAGCCC
>CAZBAY010000168.1:0-1653 GCA_964489945.1 uncultured Planctomycetia bacterium | reverse complement strand
CGACATACTGAGGCAGCGGAAACAGCGATACGATGGAGGAAATTTTCGCTTCTTTAATCATATGAGCGCCTTACGGATATTGTATCCGCAAAAGAAGCGTTAATCAAGGGCGCCGGGCAAAGCGAGCTTAATTTGAAGTAAAAAAGAGGCTATTAGTAGGAAACCCAACGATCGGGCTTGCCGTCGCCGTCAGAGTCTTTCTCCACTTTGACGAGCTTGCCGTTCTGGACGATCCCCTTTTCATCGACGACGCCGTTAAAATCGCTGTCCGCCTCGATGCCGGAGAGCTGTCCGTTGGTGTAGCGCTCCCAACGGTCCGGCTTGCCGTCCTTATTGGTGTCCGTGGCGATCTCCCTTGGCATGGCCTGCATGGCCTCAACAGGCGGCTTGGACTGAGCCTTGGGGTCGGCCGCATGCCCGGCTTGGGAAATAAGGACCGTAATGGCGACCGCGATCAACGATGATTGAAGAATAGTGGATTTTTTCATGTCTCAAGCTCCTCTAAGAGTTGTTTTACTTTGTCTGTTTTGGTTGTGGTGACTGGAAGTTCCTGCGCTTGCATCGGAGCCAGCACGAGGACGGCAACCTCTACAACCTGCGGGAACTGCCGAACTAGTTGTATGAGCAAAACTCATCAAATTTTGAATTGGCTATATACTAATCAGCGAACTTTATTTCGTCAAGCACTAACTTGGGCTTCCGCCCTTTTTATGCGTTTCGGGATGGACGGATGGTCATACAGAATGAATTCAACGATCGGATTTGGCTCAGGGTCGGAAAGGTTCTGCGACGCCAGTTTATTCATCAGCGAAATGAAGACCTCTTTCGAGGGAAAGGTCTCAAGCGCGAAGCGGTCCGCCTGGTTCTCCTGCCAGCGCGAAAAGCCGTTCTGCAGCGGCAAAAGCGCCAATCCCCCCGCGGAGGCCAAAAGCAGTAAAGCCGGAAAGATCGCGAGGTCCGTCAGCCCCTTTCCGCCGAGCGCTTCGGCGATGAGGCCTGAAAAACGGTGGAGCAGATAAAAACCTATGAGCGTGGAAACCGCGTTGAACGCCACGACCTTCGGAATGTGGCGTTTCACGTGATGCCCCAGCTCATGCGCCATCACCATTTCAATTTCCGGAAGCGTATAGCGGTCCAGCAGCGTGTCGCCCAAAAGAACGCGCCGGCTCCCCCCTATCCCGACGAGCGCGGCGTTCGCCTTTTTTGTTTTTTTGGAAAGCGCGATCTCGTAGAGATCCAAAACCCGCACACGGCACTTCTTTAAAAGCGCGGTGAGCCGGTCCCGCAGTTCACCGTTCGGAAGCGGCTTCATTTTATAAAAAAGCGGGATGATCAGGGTTGGTAGGATCCTTGAGAGAAAAAGTGAGATCACAAGCCATCCCGCGGCGGCCAGCGCCCACCAGGTTTCCGGAAAGCGCTCCACGGTGAAGATCAGAAGCTCGAGGATCGCCACAAAAAAAACGAGTGACAGCGCGTAGCCTTTGACCCGATCCACGATCCAACCGCGAAGCGTTTGTGTCGAGAGGTTGAATTTTTTTTCCATCAGGTACCCCGAATAAAAATGAAGCGGCAGAGACACAAGATAATAGAGATTGAAGAATACGGCGAGGTAGATGAGCGCTTCGGCGGCTTTTGGCCGATCCGGCGCCGCTG
>CAZBAY010000167.1:0-8229 GCA_964489945.1 uncultured Planctomycetia bacterium | reverse complement strand
CGTCCCCATACCAGGAGATCGTGGTGGAAGAGACACTTCCATCAATTCTATAGCGCTGAGTGAAGTCGACCTTCTCTTCTCCAGCTATTGTTCCTTTAAAGTAGGTCTTGGTCTTTAAGGTTAATCCTGTGGTGACGTCAGAATTTGCGGTGCCGCCCCGGAATTCGTGTGTTTCAGCGAGGACGTCGTCGACTGTGGCATCAGCTGCACGAACTAAGGTAACGCCATTGTTGTACCAATTGATCGAGGTCGATGAAACAGTATTGTCCACCCGGTATCGTTGCGTGAAATCGACCTTTTCTTCGCTCACCTCTCCCTTAAAGTAAGTCTTTGTTTGGATCGTAAGCCCGATGATGTCATCAATACCCGCCGTTCCACCCCGGAAAAGCTCCATTCGGATCAGCGCGGCTTCGACATCCGCATCCGCGGCCCTCACATCTCCTTCATAATAGGAGATCTGAGTGTTTCGAACGGTTGTACCATCCACCAAGTAGTTCTGTTGAAAATCGACCTTCTCTTCTCCGAGCAACCCTTTAAAATATGTTTTTGTCTGCACCTTAAGGGCCGAAACGTCATCAGACCCTTCAATACCGCTCCTGAACTGCTCGGTCCGGATCAAAGCCGCGTCAAAAACCGCGTCCGCCGCTCGAGTGTCCCCGTCATAAAATGAAAGGACGGTACTCCGTACCGTGCTGTCACTGCGGTAATTCTGCGTATAATTAACCTTCTCTTCTCCGACCAGTCCGACAAAGTAGGTTTTTGTCTGAAGGATCAAGCTCGTTACAAGATCCGATCCGGCCGCGCCCGCGCGATAGAGTTCTGTCCGTACCAGCGCCTCGTCCGCGCCGGCATCCGTCGCGCGAATGTTTCCTTCGTAAAAATAAAGCTGCGTATTGCGGACCGTGATCCCGTCGGCAAGGTAGTTTTGCGAGTAGTCGACTTTTTCCTCGGCAACCTTGCCCTTGTAATAGGTCATGCTTTGCAACGCAAGCCCCGTTGTGTCGGAAGAGGCCTCGGTCCCTTTACGGAACTGTTCGGTCCGGATCAGAGCGCTTTCCGATTCAGCGGCCGACGCACGCACATCGCCCTCGTAATAACTGATCGTCGTGTTGCGCACCGTCACGCCATCCTGGCGATAGGTCTGCGTGAAGTCGACCTTCTCTTCTCCCTTGCCAAGGTGAATGTCGAAATATGTGGAAGATTTGCGGCTGGCTTTTGTGATTTCGTTGACGTCGTCGATGGAGGAAACTTTGTAGGCGTCTTGCTGGATCAAAGAGGAAAGTTCGGCGGTACCGTTGGAAACCACCGGCCCGGCGCGGATGCCACCCTCATAATAAAACACGGTCGTCGTGTTCACCGTGCCGTTGGACAGCATATTATAGGAATAGTCCACGATCTCAGTGCCTTCAAACCCTACAAAGTAAGTTTCTGATTTCTTAACTCCTGTACCAGGGCTCTTCTGCTCCTCCAGCGTCAAGCCCGATACACTATAAAGGTAGGTGACATCCAAACCGTCGTCCGCATCCAGATCATAGACATACTCCGTCCGGTGCCTCACTGCCGTACCCGTGGCATTGTAACCCAGGATGAAATCGACTTTTTCCCGGCCCTGCCGCCCGTCGTAAAAGCTTTCGTTCTTCAACACCCCGTCCCGGTACTCGCGGACGACGTCTAGATCCTGGCTCTCCTGGCCCACGGCGTCTTCATCATAGACGTATTGGCTCTCGGACTTGAGCGTCGAACCGGCTTCGGTCGTTCCATCTTCCTTGTAAACCCTTATCCGCTCGATGCGTTCCCTTCCGCTCAGCCCGAAGTAATCAATGATATTCGTCAAATTGCCCGCATCGTTGATCTCCGTCGTGTAATCGATATTGGCCCAGCTTGGGCTGACCTCATCGTTCAATCCAACGTAAAAATAATTGGTCGTAGATTTGACGGTACTGTCCTTCTTGTACTGCACAATGGAGGAAACGCGTGTTTCATTAGATTCGTCGGTGACTTTCACCTGGTAGTTGGTTTCTGAAGAAAGGATCCAATTATCCGCGCCGTCCGTCTTGTCATTGACCCAGCTAGTCACCTTGACCAGAGGGCCCGGATCCCCGTCGAGCTGATCGGGGCCGTACGTGTATTCCATCCTCTTACCGGCGTAGAGGACCAGATTCAGACGGTTGTCGGCCGTGTGGTCATATCTGAATTCGGTGGCCGCCGACGTATTGAACTGATCCGGCTGTCCTACATTGGTCTGAAGATACTCCAAAGTGTCCGCAATTCTCGGGTCCGCCAGGGAAGCATCCACCGGGACCTCATCCTTTATTAGGTAGACGGAATCGAGTGTCCCTGGGTTCCCATCTCCGCCCAGAGCGGCGTTGACGTCATAAGCAAAAATATAGACCCGGTCCAAGATCCCGTTGTTATCCGCGTCCGGTGACGGAGGCACGTCCTGATTATTCAGAATTATACGCAAAACTTTCGTCGGGTCGACGCTATCATAGATCACGGTGCCAAGCGAGGCGTCCGCCTCGATCATCGCCACGAGATCCTTCGGATCCATCGGCGGAACGCCCAGATCAAAGAGGGAAATGTCATTCGGGCCGACGAGACCCGTGACCCGCTCTTTTCTCCGCGGGCCGGTGTATTCAAGCCGCGTCACCTCCGAGGGATCTTCCGGATCCGATTGATTCACGTAATCGATCTTGCGCCGGGCGGCCCTGCCCTCGTACACATACTTTTGAACGTTGATGACCTCCCCGTCGAGGTTGAACTCTTCAACGGAATCCACCCGTTCTGCGCCTTTGGCGCCCACATAATGGGTGCTGTTGATCTTCGTCCCCGTACCGCGTGTCGCCCTCTCCTCGGCCGCTACCTCATCCACATAGTAGGCATCAACGGTCTTCAAAGCCCGGCGGAACCGGCTGTAGCCGTAGTCGCTCCGGCGCGTCGCTTCCTCTTTTTCTAGGATGCCGTCGCCGTCCTCATCGATAAAATCGCTTAAGATCGTGCTGATCGTTTCTTTACCGCGCGTGTTGCCAACATAGTCCGTAATATTAATGAGCTCACCCGCTCCCGTCGTCAGCTTATCGGCCTCGTCAAGCTCGCGAACATCGTACGTTTTAGTCTCATCGAGGATCTTTCCGTTGTAACTGTAATCCGTCCTCTGGCCGAACAACCTTTCGCCGGTATTCTCATCGGTGTAGTAGTCCGAGAGGCTGTAAGCGATCCGCTCTTCGTCCTTTTTACCCTCATAGACCGTCAATCCCTCCAGCCACTCCTCTTTCATAAGGGCCTGAAGATCGCCTTCGTTTTTCATGTCCTTGTACTTGCCGTCGCCGACAAGGCTTTCACCGTCCTCAAGGTTGTAGCTTCGCACTTCACGGAGGGCCCCTTCGCTGTCGTATTCATAGAACGTGAGCGACGAGGGGTCATTTTCCTCGCTAAAATCACTAAAGGTGTGAGAGATCTTTTCCTCGTCTTTTTCACCTGTATAAAAGGTCACGGATTCCAGGTCATCCTCCGAAAAACTGGAAAGGTCCGGTTTTTTACTCATGAATTCGCCTTCAATAAAATCCCCCGAAAGCTCCTCAATATTGTAGGTAAGGACCTCCCGGAGCTTATCGCCGTCATATTTATAAATGGAGATCTGTGTCGCCTCGTTGTCCTCGTCATCAAAACCGGTCAGCACATGCGAGACTTTCCGGTCCTCCCCTTCTCCCTCAAAATAGGAAATACTGATGACCATGTCGTCCGTCAAGTTGGCTTTGTTGAAATCCTCAAATCCGCCTTTGAACTTCTTTCCGTCCTCCCCTTCGATGTCTTCCGCCGCGTCCAGGTACTGCGAAATATCGACGCCCGACACATCGTATTGAATAATGCGCGCCAGGTCTCCGTTGTCAGCGTATTCGTAAATGTTGAGCGTCGTCGGGTTGCCGTTTGCATCCTCGTCGCCGAGTGTATACTCCATCCGCCCGTCACCCGCTCCGCCGCGCCGGCGGTCATCCTCAAAGAACGCCTTCTTTTTGCGCATACGCGCGGTGAAATCGTCCTCGAGCGACCCGGAAATATCCGACTCATCCTGTTTCTTCTGTACGAAATCCTCATGCTTTTGCTGCTGTTGGAGAAGATAGCGTGGGAGGAATTTGCCTTCCTTCTTTTTTTCGCGGTCCAACTGGAATCCGGCGGGGTCAGCCGCCCAGACGGCTTCACGGGCGAAGAACGTCGCCACAACAGCCAACGCGACCACCCGCACCCAGAGATGCCAGCGGCTCTTAAAGGGCCTGTCTTCTTTCGTTAGGATCGGTTGCTCAGCATGCATCATTTAGATTTTGAACGTTAAGTAAATCACTTTTAAATTTATTAAATATGTAGACAATATAAAAAAACAATGAAGAGGGAACGGCTGTATATTCCTCATGCATAGTATCACAGTTCATAAATACTTTTTTAAGTGTCCTCGCTCTAAATGATCCGTACAAATCGCCTACTCTATTGCCTATGAAATTATGGCATATAACAATATCTTTATCAAATCTATTAATCTAGATTTTATTATTTACTAACTATATGTAATTGCATTATTTAGTGCCGTATATAATTGGAATTAAACGAGTTATGTTTTGTTTATAAAGTACTCGAAGATTAAGTTTCTTCTACACTTACCCTTTTAGTAAGCAGGGATAGCCTGGATTTCAAAAAACTTCCAATATCGTTGAAGATGATATAGAAGGAGGGAGTGACCATGAGCGTCAAAACGGTAGAGCTTAGTACCCCTCCAATGACGGTGAGGGCCAGTGGAGACCAGAGATTCGCGCCTTCGGATCGGTCTATCGCCATGGGGACAAGGCCGAGGATAGTCGAGCACATCGTCATCAAAATGGGACGTATCCTGTCTTTGTTGGCCAGCACAGCGGCGCGCACCGGAGACATGTTCTTTTCCTTGATATAGCCGTTGATGCAGTCGATCAGCATGATCGAATTGTTGACCACAATACCGGCCAGCATCATCATCCCTAACAGGGCCCCGATGCCGATAGATTTTGGCCCCAGATAGAGAGCGCCTATCGCCCCTACAAGCGCCAAGGGCACGGCCGCCATGATAAGGAGGGGCTGGTTAAACGACTCAAAAAGTGAGGCGAGGACCAGGTAGACCAGAATGAGGACGAAGGCGATCATCATCCCCATTTGTTTGCTCGATTTCTGCAGCGTCGGATAGTCGCCGGCTACGCGGTAAAAGTAGTCCTCGGGAAAGGGGACGTCCTTAAGGCTTTCCTTCACTTTTTCGACAACCTTGCTCAGAGGGACCTTCCCGATGTTCGCGCTCACCTGGATGATACGGCTTTTGTCCTTCCGCCAGATCTCACTCGGCCCCAACCCGAACTTGAAATCCGAGATCTGGTCCAGAATGACGGGTTCGCCCTGTTTGGACGTGATGATCAGGTTGTGCAGGTCCTTGAAGGTCTTCCGGTATTTTTCATCAAGCCGGGAGATCGTTTCCACCTCTTTTCCCTCACTATGAAAGACGGTCGCCCGCAGGCCTCTCATCTGTCCGTGGATCTGATTGGCGGTATCGCTGACGGTCAGGTCGCTCAGCGCGGCTTTCTTCTTACTAATAATGACCTGCATTTCCGGCCTTCCTTCGCGCATACGTATTTTTGTGTCCGACAATCCCTTGATCGTCTGCAGTCGGTTCGTGATCGCGATCGCCAGCTCCCTCAGTTTCTCATAGCTGTAGCCGTAGATCTCGAGCACCACCTCCTTCGTGCCCACCTGCTCCTCCTGCTGGAAATAGATAAAAGCGGGCTGCAGCTTATTGGTCTCCTGCCGGATCGCGTCGATGATGTCATCGACGGACCTTTTTCGCTCGCCGGATTTTGTGATCTCCACGTATACCTTTGAGGACCAGGGCTCGACCCGGGAGCTCAGCGTGACCACTTCGGGCATTTTTTTAAGCAGTGCCTCCACCTTGGCCACCGTTTTGTCGGTCACGTCGAGGCGCGCGCCCGTGGGCATCTCGATGTAGATCGTGAACTTGTTCTGTTCGGTGCTACCCAGATATTCCATCCCCAGTTTGGAAGCGAAAAACATCGTTACGGCGAAGATCCCCAGGGCGGCTCCGAGCACCTTCCAGCGGTGCCGGATCGACCGGAATAGGAACTTCCGTTCCATCGCCATGATGCGTCTTGTCAACGAATCTCCCTTTTCCTTCTTCTTGCCGCTTTCCTGGATGCTGAAAGCCTTCCGTGAGGACAGCGCCGGGATCAGCGTCACCGCGGCGAACATCGAGATGATCTGCGTCACGACGATCGTGATCGCCATGCCCGAGTAGAGCTTTTGCAGCTCCGCGCCCATGAAGACCAGCGGCAGAAAGACAATGACATTCGCGACGGTTGAAGCGATGATCGGCAGGAACATTTCCTGGCTTCCGTTCACGGCCGCTTCGGCGATCCCCTGCCCCTGTTCCCGTTTTTTCAGGATGTTCTCAAAAACGCAGACGGAAGTGTCCATGAGCATGCCGACGCCAAGCGCGATGCCGAAAAGCGTCATGACGTTGATCGTGAGTCCGGAGGCCCGCATGAATATAAAAGTGCCGATGATCGAAATGGGGATCGGCGCGTTCACGACGAAGATCGGCCTCAATTTGCGCACTGTCACGACGACCCCGATGAGGCCGACAAACAGCGCCGTCGAGACCCAGCCGCTCGCGATGGCCGCCACGACGAGCAGGGCGATCACTGTCAGGAAATAACGCTTGCTCAATTTAAAAAGGAAGATAAAAAAGACGAGAAAAATAAGCGAGATCCCCTGAAGGAGGGATTCCCTAAGGTTGTCGATCGCCTTTTTGATGAACACCGCCTGGTTCGACGTAACAATCAGGTGAATGTCCTTCGGAAGTTTTTCTTTCAGACCTTCGATCACCTGCAGCACGTCGTTGGCCACCTTGATCGTGTTCTTCGTCGTCTCTTTCTGCACATAGGCCGTCACGACGGGGCGGACATTGAGCCGCGCGTATTCCCCCGCCTCGAGGAACGAGTCTTTGACGGAGGCGACGTCCTTCACGCGGACCACCGAGCCGGTGGGAGTCCGGCGCAGCGCGAGGCTTCTGATCTGCTCCACCGTCTCGTATTCGCCGATCATGCGCACGAGGACCCTGTCCTGGACGCGCTCCACCTCCCCCGAAAGCAGATTCAGATTATTCGCGCCCAGCGCGCCCGTCAATTCGTCGATCGAAATGCCGTAAGCCGCCAGCCTCACCTGGTCCGACTCGACGAGGATCTTCCGCTCACGCCCGCCTGCGATCTCGACGTTCGCGACCCCCCCGACGCGCTTCAGCGCTTCCTTCATCGTGTCGTCGACGATCTTCCGGATCGACTCGGTCGAGCGCTTTTCACTGGTCGCCGAAACAATGATGACGGGCACGTCGCCCTGCTGGAACTGGGCGATGACGGGTTTTTCGATCTCTTTGGGCAGGAGGTTTTTGACCTTCGCGAATTTTTCCCTCACCTCCAGCGCTGCGAAATCCATGTCCGTGCCGGGCTGAAAGCTCATCACGACCGTGGATTCGCCTTCCTTCGAGATCGACAAAAGCTGCTCGAGGTGCGAGACGGTCGCGACGCCCTCCTCAACGATCATCGTCACCTGGTCCTCGACTTCGGTAGGCGGAATGCCGCCGCGGGCTTGGATGATGATGCTGATCTCGCCGAAGGAGGTGTTGGCGTAAAGCTCGACGGGCATTTTGGTGAGGGAAACGATGCCGAAAATAATGATGATCAACGTGATCATCAAAAGCGTGACGGGCTTTTTAATGGAAAATTCGGGCAGCGTCATGCCGGCTTTTTTGCGGGCTTCCGAAAACGGTCGGCTATTTCTTCCGTACCGATATAGATCGCGGGCACTACGACGAGCGTCAGGAATGTCGCGACGAGGATGCCGCCCATGACGGCCCGCGCCATCGGCGCCTGAAGCTGCGCGCCTTCGCCGATCCCCAGCGCCAGCGGGATGAGGCCGACCGCCGAGGAAAAGGCCGTCATCATGATGGGCCGAAGCCGGGTCTTTCCGGCAAGGATCACGGCCTCTCGGATGGGCATGCCCTCGGCCCTGAGCTGGTTGATGAAATCGATCAAAATAATCCCGTTTGAAACGACGATGCCGCCCAGAAGAATGACCCCTAGAATGACGACGACACTGATCGGAGTGCCGGTGACCCAAAGCGCCAGCGCCACGCCGATCAGCGACAGC
>CAZBAY010000166.1:0-3221 GCA_964489945.1 uncultured Planctomycetia bacterium | reverse complement strand
CTGACAGCCTCCGGTCATAGTGGACAAAACTTCCGAGCCCGACGGGAACGCCCTTCGCGATGACCTCGAAGATCCCGCCGATCGTGTCCTTGGAACGTTTGGCGTCGTCGACGCGCGCCATCATTTTTTTCTCCGCCGCTTTGTCGGCGCAGTGCATCGGCGAATGGAGCGCCGCTTTCCGGATCTGATCGAAGCTCATCCCGGACGTGTCAGCCTTCACGCCGCCGATCGACACGACATGGCTAATGAGATCGACGCCGAATTGCGCGAGAAATGTTTTGCAGACAGCCCCGACCGCCACACGCGCGGTCGTTTCACGCGCGCTGGCCCGTTCGAGAATGTCACGGACATCTTCGCGGCCGTACTTCATCGCGCCGACAAGATCAGCGTGTCCCGGACGCGGACGCTTCACCACGGGGAGCTCATTGATCTTGAAATCTTTGTTGGGCACCAAAAGCGCGATCGGGCCGCCGATCGTTTTATTGCTCCTGACACCGGAAAGGATCTCCGCCTCGTCTTTTTCGATCGTCATACGTCCGCCGCGCCCATAGCCCTCCTGGCGCCTCGCCAGCTCCCCGTTAATGAAGGACGGGTCGATCTCCAGGCCCGCCACCATCCCCTCCAGGATCGCGACCAAACATTTTCCGTGTGATTCACCGCTTGTCAGAAATCGCAGCATGTTATGCCCCCGTCAAACCCATCGTGTTGAGATACCATTGCCACACCCGTTCCCCAAAAAATATGTAAGACACCGCCGCCGCCGCGAGACACGGCCCGAAAGGCAGCCGCTCCTGACCCTTTCTCATGCGGAGATACAGGCCGACCAACGCCCCCGCGAACGAGCCCGCGAAAAGCGTCCAGAAGACCCCCCGCCATCCGATGAAGGCCCCGATCATGGCCAGGAGTTTCACATCCCCGCCGCCCATCGCCTCTTTTTTCAAAAGCCATTCGGCGCATGTGCCGATCAGATACAAAAGGCCGCCGCCCAAAAGAACGCCAGCGCCGGACTGGATGAGACCCGCCAGCCGGGATTCAGCCCCGTGCAAGTCCGGAAAAACGAGGGACGCGCCGAGCCCAAGAACGATCCCCGGCAGAGAGATCGCGTCCGGAATGATCTGGTCCTTCCAGTCGATCACACTCACCGTCAGAAGCGCCAGGCTCAGCACTAGGTACAAAACCCCCTTGGCGGTGAGGCCGAAACCTCCGTAAAAAAGAACGAACGCGAGCGCCGTCAATAGTTCGACGGCCGGGTATTGCCACGAAATCTTTGACCTGCAGTTCCGGCAATGTCCCTTTAAAACAAAAAAACTGAGGATCGGCACGTTGTCGAACCACGCGATCGGCCTCCGGCACGAAAGACAATGCGACGCCGGAAACACGATCGACTCCTTCATCGGGATGCGGATCATACAAACGTTTAAAAAACTCCCGACGGCCGCGCCGATAAGGAAAAGGATCAGAAACGGCACTTCTTCAGCGTCTCCAGCATCAGCTCCCGTACGCCTGCGACGTGACCCGTCCACAGCCCGAACGACAGGGCCGCCTGCCCCGCGAGCATTCCCAGTCCGTTCGCGCAGGGCAGCCCCAGGCGTTTGGCCTCTTTTAAAAGTTTCGTCTCGGAAGGGGCGTAAATGAGATCGTAAACACAGGCCCCTTTTTGCAAGTGGTTGAGATCCATCGGCAGCGGGTCTTCCACTTTCATACCGCACGAGGTCGCGTTGACGACAAGGTCTATCTTCCGGCCCTTCACCGCTTCGAGAGACTCGACAGCCTCGATCTCCATGTCCGTGCACGACGCGGATAAAAAATCCGCCAGTCCTTCGGCGCGCTCCTGCGTGCGATTGTGGATCATGATCTTTTCCGCTTGGGCGTTCGCGAGAGCGAAAACAACCGCGCGCGCCGAACCGCCCGCGCCGAGAACCAGGGCCGTCTTGCCGGCCGGATGGAATCCGAGTTCCTCTTTCAAAGCGATAAGAAAACCAACGCCATCCGTGTTGTAGCCGAAAAGCTTGCCCTGCTTATTCACGACCGTGTTGAGCGCGCCGGCCGTCCGGTCAATGACCTCGGGGATCTCATCTACAAAGTTGCACGCCGCCTCTTTGTGCGGGATCGTGATATTCACGCCGCGGATGCCGAGGGAGCGCACGGCCTCGAACGCGAGCGGCAGCTGTTCTTTGGACACCTCGAACGCCATATAAGCCGCGTTCATCTTGAGATGATCAAAGGCGGTGTTGTGAATAAGCGGTGACAAAGAATGCCTTACCGGCGATCCGAAGATCCCGTAAAGGTGCGTGTGTGCGTCCACCGTCATTTTTGGATTTTGCATTATTTTACATCCCATTAAGCGGACTTCTGTCGCCGCCATAAATCAGAAACCAGAAACCGGGAGATACTGCCTCCATCTGATTTCTGGTAACGAGCCGCCGGGCCTAACGTGCCGTCTAATAAAGTCGCTTCGCGCTTACACCCCGAATGGTACTCGCCCCTCTTTCAAGACCTCGTGGCGGTGCAGCAATTTATTGATCGCGTCGATGTACGCCTTCACGCTCGCCTCGATCACGTCGGTGCTGAGGCCCAGGCCAATGATACTTTCGCCGCGGGTCCCCTCGATCTTCACCGTCACCTCGCCCTGCGCGTCCTGACCGACCGTCACCGAACGGATCTGATAGTCGAGAAGCTTGGTCTTCCGCCCGATCAGCTTATCCACGGTCTTGTACGCCGCGTCGACGGGGCCGCTCCCGGTCCCCTTCGCGGTCAGCGTCTTCGACTTTGACTTGATCTTTACCGTGACCTTCGGCGCTTTTCCGCTTTCCGTCGAGACTCCCAAATACACCAGCTCGTAGATCTTCGGCGTCGAAACGATCTCCTTGTCGACCAGCGCGACGAGGTCCTCGTCGAACACCTCTTTTTTCTTGTCCGCGAGCACTTTGAAATCATGGAAGACGCGGTCAAGCTCTTTGTCCTGCAATTTGTATCCCACTTTGGCAAGCCGATTCTCCAACGCGTGCCGGCCCGAGTGTTTGCCCAAAACTAAAAGCGTCTCGCCGAATCCGACATCCGCCGGATGCATGATCTCGTAAGTCTTGCGAAACTTCAACAGGCCGTCCTGGTGAATGCCCGATTCATGCGTGAAAGCGTTCCGCCCGACAACCGCCTTGTTGGGCTGGACCACCATGCCGGTCAACGTGCTGACAAGGCGGCTGGCCTTGCAGATCTGGTCA
>CAZBAY010000165.1:0-3584 GCA_964489945.1 uncultured Planctomycetia bacterium | reverse complement strand
GAGCGTCTCGCGCACGAAGCGCATGAGGACCGGATCGAGGAGTTCATGAAGTGCGGCCTTATTGTAGACACCGAAGGCGAGGTCGACATCCGTTCCCAGCGCTATTTTTATATCCGCCACCGGCTCGGTCCCGGTCAGTCCGACGACGCCGCGTTCATTCTGTCCGGCATTTTGTACAATCTCGATGTGGCTCTCGGTGTTTTTCTGGCGGACGCGATGGACACGCTCGAAAAATACGCGCCAGTCTTCAAGGATCAGGACGGCGCGCTCGCGTTCCAGATCGGCAGGGGTTTCAAAGACCTCCAGGTCTCGCTCGACGAGGTCTATGAGCTTTCCGCCCTCGCAGCGATCCCGGAGGCTGAAGAGCATCTCGTGCCGGACAGCTCGCTAAGATACCTTCTGGCGATCGACGAGCGCGCCCAGGTCTGCGCTTTCCGGAACCATCTTGACTTTATCCAGGGCAAGCCCGTCGTGCCGGTTTTGGTCAGCTTCAAGCGCATTCTTTCGACCGATTTTTACGAATACATCAACCGGCGCCTTATCAACGTTCGTAAGCTGCAGAAACTGGCCGTGCCGACGCTGGCGATCCGGGAGCTTGAACGCCCGATCATGGAGCTGGCGAAAAAGGATTTCGCTGTTGTGACGAAAGACGCGATGGTCGCGGACGTCGTCCGGAAATTCAAAGAGACCAAGTGCGAGATCATCATCGTTCAGGATAAGAGTAACAAGGTTGTCGGCACGATCCGCCCGTCGGATCTGCTTTACTTCGTGGACAGCCACGGGGAGTCTCATGCCTGAGCTGCGCCGCGATCCGGTGGTGGGTTACTGGACGATCATTTCGACGGAGCGCTCCCGGAGGCCGGTCGAATACAAGTCCAGGGAGATCGTTGAGGAGCGCGAATGTCCCTTTTGCGAAGGCCGTGAGTCGGAGACGACCAAAGAAATTTACGCTATCCGCAAGGACGGCTCCGAGCCGAACGGACCGGGTTGGCTCGCCCGCGTTATCGAGAGCAAACTGCCGATCCTTTCCTCGGACGCGCATTTTGACCGGTACGGTCAGGGCATTTACGATCTGATGCAGGGGGTCGGACGGCATGAGCTTATCATTGAAACCCCGCGGCACAGCCACAGCCTTGATGAGCTTGAGACGATCGAGATCGCGAAAGTGATCCAGGTGTACATTCACCGGATGAACGAGCTTGAAAAGGATCCGCGATTCAAATACGCGCTCCTGTTCAAAAACCACGGCCTTATTTCGGGCTCGGCCAAGGATGTTATCCGCCACACGCGCTCGCAGCTCATCGCGACTCCCATCACGCCTAAACGCGTGAAAGAGGAGCTTGATTCCGCGAAAGCGTACTTTGCCCGTCACGACCGCTGCGTTTTTTGCGATATTCTGCGCCAGGAGGCGGCGGATGGGCACCGCCTCGTCGCGGAAAATGAGGCGTTCGTCGCGTTCTGCCCGTTTGCGTCACGCACGCCTTTTGAGACATGGATCCTCCCCAAACAGCATTCCGCCGATTTTGGAAAGTTGAACGCGGCGGACTCGATGGAGTTGGCGGGCCTGTTAAAGGAAAGTCTTTTCCGGATGCGGACCCTTCTGGACGATCCGCCTTACAACATGATCCTTCACACGGCGCCTTACCGCCATAGCGACAAAGGGGCGTACTGGGCGACCATCCATGAGGATTATCACTGGTACCTTCAGATCTCGCCGCGTTTGACGCGTGACGCGGGGTTTGAGTGGGGCACCGGTATTTACGTCAATCCGACACCGCCGGAAGAGGCGGCGCAGCTTTTGCGGGAGGTTCCATGCCCCAGCTGAGAAAAGACCCAGTGTCTGACCGGTGGGTGATCGTGAACGTGGAAGAACCCAGGCGCGCGGAAACCTTTGAAACGCAGCCTATTGTCCGTTCAAGCAAGACTTGCCCGTTTTGCCTCGGGAACGAGGGGATGACGCCGCATGAGATCACGGCCTACGGCCGCAAGGCAGGCTCGAAGGGTCTTGGCGGATGGAAGGTGAGGGTCGTGCCGAATAAGTTCCCGGTGCTCAAGATCGAGGAGACCACCGACAAGTACGCGATGGGCGTTTATGACAAGATCGGCGGTTTCGGGGCGCATGAGGTCATTGTCGAGAATCCGGACCATCACACCGAGATCGCTGACCTTCCGTCGGAACATGTGGAGCTGATCCTCCGCGCCTATCGTGATCGCTGCCTGGACCTCCGGAAGGACCCGCGCTTTAAATATGTCCTGATCTTCAAAAATTACGGCGAGCTCGCCGGAGCGAGCATTGAGCATCCTCATTCCCAGCTCATTGCGCTGCCGATCGTGCCGTCGCGCGTTGCCGGAGAAGTGAAGGGGTCACACCGGCATTATGAGTTGACGGACCGCTGCCTTTTTTGCGACATGCTGGACCAGAATCGCGCCGACAAAAAGCTGACGATCGCTGAGGAGGGCGAGTTCATCGCGTTCGCGCCGTTCGCGTCGCGCATTCCCTTTGAGACGTGGATCCTGCCGTCTGCGCATGAGGCCAATTTTGATTCACTGACAGATGAGAAGATCACAAGGCTCGCCCGCGTAGTGAAGACGACCCTTCTCAAGATGAAAAAACTTCTTAACGATCCGCCTTACAATTTTATGATCCATTCCCTTCCGATGCATGGCAAGGAATTTGACAGTTACCACTGGCATATCGAGCTCATTCCGCAGCTCACCCAGGTGGCCGGTTTTGAATGGGGCACCGGCTTCTACGTCAATCCCACGCCGCCTGAGCTTGCCGCTGAAGCGCTTCGTAACCAGGCCGTCTAATTCGTATGACTTCAGGCCTTAAGCCTGCTACAATAAAGGGCTTATGAGAAAAATCCTAGTCCGGACGCTGATCAGCGTCTTCTTTATCGGACTCCTCTTTTTCATGGTCCGGGGGGATATCCCGACCATTACGGCCGTACTGAAAAGCATCAACCGTCCGCTTTTGGCGCTGGCGGTGGGGATCTCGCTTTGCACGGTCCTGATCCTCTCCAAGCGATTGCAGCTCATTTTCGCGGCGGAGGACGTCAAGATCCGGTTTTTCGAGGTGTTGAACCTCACGTTCGTCGGCTATTTTTTTAATAATTTTCTGCCAACGTCCGTCGGCGGGGACATTGTGAAGGCGATGTGCGCTTCCCGTATCACGAAAGAGCCCGTCAAATCCGTCACCTCCGTCCTGATGGACCGTATCTTCGGTCTTTTCACGTTCGTCATGATCCCAAGCATCACACTGCTTTTTTTCATGAAAGAGATCCAGAACCCGGCCGTGCCGGCGATGATCTATTCCTTTTTGGGCGTGGCGCTCGCGTGCTCGCTGCTTCTCTTCAGCCGCCGGGTGGCCAAACGCTTCCAGTTCGTCGGGCGACTGCTTGACGCCGTCCATTGGGGCGAGAAAGTGAAACGCATTTTTGAGGGGCTGCACAATTTCAGAAACCACAAAGGGGTCGTGCTCGAGGCGATGGTGCTTTCTATCGTGGGGCAGAGCGTGAATATTTTTGTGATCTACTTGATGGCTGTCGCGCTGGGGGCGCACGCCAACGCGGTTTATTTCTTTC
>CAZBAY010000164.1:0-1989 GCA_964489945.1 uncultured Planctomycetia bacterium | reverse complement strand
TTGTCTTGGACTGGGTGTCGCGGTCCGTCGTCCTCCGGAGTTTCGCGGAGTTGGAGGAAAAAGACGCCGCCCAAAATATCCAGCGCGTGTTGAGCGCCCTCGACGACCGTCTCGGCGCTTTAAGGTCCTCCAACAAGGATTGGGCGGAATGGGACGACCCCCAGAAGTTCCTCCAGGGCCAGGCTCCCGAATTTATCGGCACCAATTTGGCGGAAAGCACCTCCTTTATCAACCTGCGCGTGAATCTGATCGCCTATCTGCTTCCGTCGGGCGAGATCAAGTTCATCAAAAACGTCGATCTCAAAACGGAAGAAGAGATCCCCGTTCCGGAAAGCTTTAAGAAAACCCTCGCGGCCCACCCCGCGCTTTTCGATCATCGGGAAATAGGAAGCAATGTGTCGGGGTTTATTTCCATTCCGGAAGGGCTGCTTCTTTTGTCCTCGCAGGCGGTCGTGTCGAGCGCCCGGGAGGGGCCGATCGCCGGGGCGGCCGTTTTCGCGCGGTTTTTGGACACCCACGAGATCCAGCATCTTTCCAAGTCAACGCTTTACGCTCTCGAGACTTACTCGATCGTTGACCCGCGTATGCCGGAGGATTTCAAGCGCGCCCTCCCTCTTCTGCAAGCTCGGGATACGTTCGTGGAAGTGTTAAGCCCTGACATCATCGCCGGCTACGCGCTTTTGAAAGACATCGAAGGCAAGCCCATTCAAGTTTTAAGGGCCGACACTCCCCGGGAGGTGCACCAGCGGGGCGTCGCGACGGTGGATTATTTCAAATGGACCCTTCTGGCGGTGACGCTTTTGTTCGGCCTGGTGATCGTTCTATTCATCCGGCATCTCGTTTTGCGCCGCCTGGCGCGGCTCAGTAGCGACGTGAGCCAGATCGCCGCCTCGGGCGAAGCGTCGAAGCGGGTCAGTGTCGTCGGAAAGGACGAATTGACGGGCTTGGCGGGGGGCGTGAATAACATGCTCGACGCCCTTGAGCGGTCGCGGACGGAACTTTTGAAGAGCCAGGACCGGCTCCGCGAGGCGCACCGCATGGAAACGATCGGGAAGCTCGCCGGCGGCGTCGCGCACGATTTCAACAATCTGATGACGGTGATCTCCGGCTACGCCGAAGTTCTCGCCAGCGCGCTTGCCCCGGGAGATCCCAAGCGAAAAGACGTCGAGGAGATCCTGAAAGCGTCCGCGCGGGCGACGAAGCTCACAGGCCAGTTGCTGGCATTTTCCCGCAGGCAGATCGTGCAGGCGGAGACCGTGGACCTCATCGGCCTGATCCTGTCTAAAGAAGAAATGTGGAGACAGCTCGCCGGCGAGAGCATCGAACTCGCCATCCTGCCGGCCCGAGAGCCGGGACGGGTAAAGGCGGATCCCGGGCAATTCGAGGAGGCGATGACCAATCTCATCCTCAACGCCTGCGAAGCCATGCCTCAAGGGGGCAAGATCGTCATAGAGACCTCCAACGTGGACCTGGACGAGAGCTACTCCGAAATGCACCAGGAGCGCGTCGCGAGCGGCGCCTATGTCATGGTGGCCGTGACGGACTCAGGCCACGGCTTGACCAGCGAGATACAAGCCCACCTTTTTGAGCCTTTTTTCACCACCAAAGACAAATCCAAAGGCGCCGGCCTGGGGCTGGCCTCGACGTACGGCATCGTGAAGCAGGCGGGCGGGTACATTTTTATTTACAGCGAAGTGGGGCACGGCACGACCGCCAAGATCTATCTGCCGCGAGTCACGGAAAAAACGGACGCGCCGGTGACAAAAGACGGAAATCTGCCGCGCGGCACGGAAACGATCCTGCTGGCCGAGGACGAGCCGATGGTGCGCAATCTCTCCGTGCGGGTGCTGAAGGAACAGGGGTACCATCTGATCGAGGCGGCTAGCGGAATGGACGCTTTGAAAATTGCCGAAGAGTTCGGCCGGAACAAGATAAACCTTCTTTTGACGGACGTCGTGATACCCCGAATGGAGAACAAAGAACTTGCCG
>CAZBAY010000163.1:0-5818 GCA_964489945.1 uncultured Planctomycetia bacterium | reverse complement strand
AAAAACAACCTGCGGTTTGATTTCTTACAACCTTACGCGAGCGTGGTAAACCTGATAGGCATAGCAGCTATCGTCACGATGGCCTATCGTTCGCTCTCGAAAAAAGAATTTGGAAAGGACTTGCACGTCCGTGATCTCACCGTTATCAGCGCGGTCAATCTCCTCACGCTGTGGGTAGTGATCACGTCCTATCACTTCGGCAGAGCCGCCCACCCGGCCTCGGTCCGGTTCTTTCTGCCTTTCGTGATCCTTTTATCCATCTTCGCGACCTTTTTCATCCAGCGCGCCTTCCAGGCGGCGCGACTCAAAGAATGGTCGTGTCTTCTCTTGGCCGCCGCGTCATTCATCGTCTATCACCCAGTCGCGATGGAAGACCGGCAGACCCGCTCGCTTTCTTTGACCCGGCACCGCGCGTTCGCGATGGAATTCTTCAAAAAGCAGCCCGACAAAAATTTCCTCATTATCACAGAGCGGCCGGGCATGTTCACGATCGAAGAATACGGGGCTATTTCCTTCCGGACGGCAAACCTTGAAACACCAGCTTTCCTCCTTCAATACAGAAGCCATCTCTTTAGTCGAATCTATGCCATCCAGGAAATCGAATACGGTACACAGGAACCCACACAAGAAACTAGGCTAGAACCCATTTTCGAGCTCAAGCCCGTGTTGGAGCTGCAGAATTCATCATATGTTTTCACGCGCATCTCGCAGGTGGGAATGGCCGCCAGCGGCCTACCAGACCGCCCGAAATCCACGCCAAAACTTTCTTGAGCGGCAAACCCACGGTGAACGCGGGAACTTTCTAGAGGGGTCTTCCCGCTCGATAGAGCTCGACCAGGTCGTCATAGCCGCCGATTGATCTGCCACCCACGAAAATTTGAGGGACGGTTTCGCGGCCGCCGGACATCTTGACGAGTTTTTCGCGCGCGACGTCGTCCCCCGTGACGTCGATCTCCTCGAAGGTTATTTTTTTTGACTGAAGGAACTTCTTGGCCGCCACGCAATAGGGGCAGGCGCGCGTCGTGTAGACAACGACTTTCTTAGGCAATACCGGCGGCCTTCTTGAGCTGTGTCAGCTCGGCGCTTGATATTTCCCGCCGCTGGCCGGGCTTGAGACTTCCCAATTCCAGAGGCCCGTAACTGAGGCGCTCAAGTTCCGTGACCCGGTGCCCGATACTCTCGAACATCCGCCGGATCTGCCGCTTTTTGCCCTCGTGAAGTGTCACGAAAAGGACCGTCCCTTTCGGGGTTTGCTGATCGATCTGAATTTGGCAAGGGGCCGTGCGCCCCTCTTCCAGCGTGACGCCCTTTTCCAGGGGCTTAACCGCTTCGGGAGTCACCGCTCCCCGGACCGTCGCCCGGTAGCGTTTTTTCACGCCGAATTTGGGATGCGTCAGGCGGAAGGCCAGCTCCCCGTCGTTCGTCATGAGGATAAGTCCCGTCGTGTCCCGGTCGAGCCGCCCCACGGGGAAAACGCGCTCGGGCACATCGGTGAAAAAATCGGCGATCATCTTCTCGGCATGAGGGTCCTGAAGCGTCGTCATGACGCCCTTGGGCTTATTGAAAGCATAGGTGACCATCCGGCGGGACGCTGAGATGTCGAGCGACTCTCCGCCCACCGAGATCTTGTCGGCCGTGGTGTTCACGCGAAATCCCTTTTCGAGGACGACCTCGCCGTTCACGAGCACCTTTCCCTCTTCAATAAGGGACACAACACCCCGGCGGCTGGCGACACCGAATCGCGCCAATACCACCTGAAGACGTTCACCCTTGGGTTGACTGGTCTCGGTCATAGAGGATAGTCTAGCGGGAGATCTTGAGAACTTTATATTTCAGGATGCCGGCGGGAATGCGGATCTCAGCGCTTTCGCCGACCTTGAGGCCGAGGAGGCCTTTCGCAATAGGCGAATTGACCGAAACTTTTCCCGCGTCGAAGTCGGCCTCGTCATGCGGAACGATGGAATAGCTGAACTCATCCTCATTCTTCAAGTCCTTCAGAAGGACGGTCGCGCCGACAAGCACCCGGTCGCCTGCGATCTTGGAATCGTCAAGGATCTGGACGTGAGCGAGCTTTTCCTGGGCATCGGCGATGCGCTTTTCATTCAGCGCCTGGCTGTTCTTGGCGGTGTCGTACTCGGCGTTCTCCCTGAGATCCCCGAAAGCGCGGGCGTGCGCGATATCATTCGCGATCTGTTTGCGTTTCGCGCCCTTGAGATGTTCAAGTTCTTTTTTTAATTTTTCGTACCCTTCACGGGTCATCAGGATCTTATCGCTCATTACGTATGGCCTCAGCTTAGTTTGAAAAACTATTCTATCACAGGTTCGGCCGCGTCCTCAAAAAGCTTCTTCTTCATATACTTGGTCTTGTTGTCATTGGTCGCCCGCGCCGATTGCCACGCATAAAAAGCCCGTCTGTAAGACGGGTCATTCTCATTCTTACGCCCCGCGAGACTTACCATCAACCGATGGCCGGCCTCAGTGCTCCCTCTGACAAAATAGTAATACGCCATATCCCAGTGGTTCCGGATGCTCTTCGGGGCTTGGTAGATCGCGCGGTTCATTGCCGACTCAATTTCCTCCAGACCATCCCCGGCAAGGAACGCGAGCCTCGCCAGTTCGTTCAGCAGGGCCGGATCCTTGGCGGCCTTGGGGTCCTCTTTCATTTTTTGTTTGAGCGCCACTTTACCCAGAAATATCTCCGTGCGGTTCTTGTACCGCGCCGCCTGCGCGATCTTCTCATAATGCGTTTTCGCTTTTTCGTATTGGTCGTCCCGTTCGTAAGCCCGGGCCGCTTCAAAAAGCAGGTCGGGATCGTCCCCTTTCAGCCGCAGCGCCTCCTCCAGATAACGGACCGCTGCGGGATAATAACGCGCCCTCGCCGCGTCATTCGCGTTTGACCGGTAGACTTTTATCATGTCCGGCGACTGCCGGACCGCATCGAGGTCACCCCCGCCGAGATCGGGAAGAACGTCCCGGTGCGCGTTCCAGTGGAGCCAATAAAGGATCTCCTCGCTATGCCGCCGGTACAGATATTTGGGCGCGCTGTATTCGAGGAACAGGCGGTCGTCCGTATTGAGAATGGCCTGCCGGGTCTCGAGCGCCGCGCGCAGATCGCGGTCGGAAAAAAAGAATGTCCCCAAAAGAAAGTTCTCCCCGTGGCGCGCGAAAGAGCCGACACGATGCCGCATGCTCGGGTTGGCGCGCACGGTGTCGAGCAGGCGTTGGTAGTCAAACTGGATCGGCTCCCCGCTGCCCACAAGCAAATAATCCCCCAAACTGATCTTATAGAGGTTCACCTGGGGGAACACGGAGGCGAAGGTCTGCATGATCATGATGAAATCGTCGACCGACATTTGATAGGCGTGCAGCCATTGGCCGTAGATACCCCCCGGTTTCAGCCGCTTGAGCGCCGCCTCGTAATTTTCTTTTGAAAAAAGGCTTGAGACGCCGGACATCCAGGGGTTGGAAGGCTCCGATATGATGACATCGTACCGTTTCGGGCTGAACCGGACATGGTTCCTGCCGTCTCCGACGATCAATTGGACCCGGGGGTCCTTGAGGACCCATTTGTTTTGTTCTGAAAACAGCTTGCTCGCCTCGACCACCGCAGGCTCTATCTCCACGCAGTCCAATTCCCGGATCGACTCGAAATCAGCAGCCGCGCTCAGCGTGATCCCGCTTCCCAGCCCGATGACGAGCGCCGTCTCGGGACGGGGATGCGCGAAGAGCGGAATATAGCTCATCAGAAGCTGCGTCTCCATGTCTCCGCTCGTCGAGGCCTCAACCTTGCCGTTGACTCGAAGCGATCTCGTTCCTCCCGCCTGATGCACGGTGACCGTAGAGGACAACCCGTCCTTGTAAAAAAGAAGATTGATGTGCTTTTTCAGCCCCTTCTGGAAAATGCGCTTGCCGTATTGCGCGGACCCTTTCAGGACGTTCGCGTACATAAAAGCGCCGCTGCTGAACAAATTCTTGTCCCACGGGTAAAAAAGGAAAGCGGCGCACAGGGCCGCCGCCGCCGCGCCTTTCCATAGAGAGGCACGATCGCGCGATCGCCTGTAGGCGAAGCACAGCACGGCCGCGCCGGTGATGACAGAAAGAAGGCTGATCGCCTTGAGCGAGCCGTTCAGGCCGAGGGTCGGGATCAGCACGAACGCCGCCAGCGCCGCGCCCAGAACTCCTCCGGCCGTGTTGGCCGCATAGGTGATGCCGACGATCCTTCCGGTGTCCTTCGGTTTCCCGAGGGACGCCAGAGAAGCGGGAAACACCAGGCCCATGAGAAATGTCGGAACGATCATCGCGGCGGCCGAAAAAACAAATTGGGTCAGAAAAACCAGGGGGACAGACTCAGTGATACTGAAAAAGATCCTGATGAAAAAATAAACAAGCCATTCAAAGACGGGGATGAAAATAAGAATGCTCGCTCCGAAAGCCATCTCAAACAGGCCCACGGAAGCCAGCGAAACACCGCCCTTCCTCTTTACCCATTGGCCAACCGCGAAGGACCCCAGCCCAAGCCCGGCCAAAAAGATCGTCAGGACCGCCGAAAAGGCGTATGTCGACGACCCCAGAATAAGCGCCATGATCCTCGTCCAGCAGATCTGCACGACGAACGCGCCGAATCCGTGGATGACCATAAGGCCCAGGATGAATGCCATCACCGCGCGATCGACGCCTGCGCCCTCTTCGCGCGAGGACGAAAACGCCTGTGGCGGCGCGGCAGGGACATTCCCCGGCCCCGGGGCCGCCTTCTGACGGATGACGATGAGAAAAATCCCGAGATTGATGAGCGCCGCAATGATCGTCGTCACGCGGAACCCGAAGCGGTTGATCAGGTAAAAACCGGAAGCGAAGGCCCCGGCCATCGCGCCAAAAAGGTTCGCCGCGTAAAGCTTGCTCACCCCCTCGCCGAGCGATCTGTCATGCGCGCTTAAAAACCGCGTCAAAAGCGGGAGTGTGCCGCCCATCAGCGTCGTCGGAATGATCAGGAGGGCGAAAGAGATCAGAAAACGGACGGCGGAGAGCCACCAATAGTGCTTGTGAAGTGAAACATAGGTCCATTCATAAAATGGCACAAAAAAAAGAATAATGAGCGGAAATAAAAGCGCGAACGCGCCTATTCCCCCCTCCAGGAGGCCGTACAATCGTAATCCGGAGGCTGGCCGTTCGTCGGCCACACGGCCGAACCAGAAACTTCCGAGCGCGAGGCCCGTCATGAAAGCCGCAATGACGGCAGCGGAAGCGAACGTCGTGTTTCCCAGAAGAAGGGCGGCCTGCTTGGCCCAAACCACTTCAAAGACCAAAGCGGTGAAACCGGAGGCGAAAAAAAGAAGGTAGACGACGGCGGGATGGGTTCTAGGCACGGCCCTTTAAGGCTAATCCGAAACGCGCGAGGTTTTCGATATCCACCCAAGGCTTCGGAGAACTGAGCATCGCGAAGACGATCTTTTTCTGCGGAGCGTAATTCGTGCCGACAAAGGTATGCCGGGACGCGAACGTCCAGCCGGTCTTGCCTTTTACGAATTTGGGCGTGCGCCAAAGCATTTTATTATGGCTTTTGATCGTGATCCATTTTCCGTCATTTCCACGAAGCCGCGCGTAGGTGATCCCCATCATCGCGTCGATCCGTTTGTCCCTGGCGGTGTGGCGCATGAGTTTCGATAGGTCGTAGGCGGTCGTGTACTGTTTACGTTTCGATCTTTTTACCGGCAGGCCGGTCGAGTTCAGGAACTGGGTATTTTTCATGCCGAGCTTTTTCGCCCGCGCGTTCATGAGTCCGGCAAACTCCGCCTCGGTGCCCGCCACCGCTTCCGCGAGG
>CAZBAY010000162.1:0-3462 GCA_964489945.1 uncultured Planctomycetia bacterium | reverse complement strand
GCTCTCCGGCGCGCCGGTCATGGCTTCGGACCTGCGGGCCTCCGCGGGGCTGGCGCTGGCGGGGCTGGTGGCGGAGGGTTCAACCGAAATTTCGCGCGTCTATCATCTGGACCGCGGTTACGAGAATTTGGCGCAGAAGCTGCAGAAGCTGGGCGCGAAGATCAGAAGAGAAAAAGAGTTTCGTTAAAACACGAGAGGGGGTGAATGAACAATGTCAGTCGTAATTCGATTGAAGACAATGGGCACCAAAAAGAAAATTAAGCACCGCATCGTGGTGACGGATACGCATTTCCCCCGCGACGGGCGATTTCTTGAAGAAGTGGGTTACTGGGATCCCTCCAAGGAACCTGCGGTCGTGAGCGTCAAGGCCGAGAGGATCCTGCATTGGATGAAACAGGGCGCGAAACCCTCCGAGACGGTCAAATCCATTTTGAAAAAGGCCGGAGTGAAAGCCGCGCGTTGAAAATAGACATTCTGACGCTGTTTCCGGGAATGTTCGGCGATTTTTTGTCGCACTCCATCGTGAAGCGCGCGATCGAAAAAAAGCTTGTCGCGGTGCGCGCGCATGACCTGCGGGATTTCACGCATGACCGTCACAGGAGCTGTGACGACAAACCGTTTGGGGGCGGGCCCGGCATGCTGATGAAGCCGGAACCCATCTTTGAGGCTTTCGAGAAGATCCTCGGAGAATCCGCCGCAGGACGGACCCGCCGTGGCGGGGGCCGCAAGGCCAAGGGTTTCCGCTTCATCTATATGACGCCGCAGGGCAAGCCGCTCACGCAGCAAAAAGCCCGTGAATTAGCCGGGGCGACGCATCTGGCGATCCTTTGCGGGCGTTATGAGGGGGTGGATCAGCGTGTCATCGATGAGCTCATCACCGATGAGATCTCAATAGGCGACTATGTGCTGACTGGCGGGGAGCTGCCGGCGATGGTGGTGGTCGACTCGGTGGTCAGGCTCGTCAAGGGGGTGCTCGGGAGGGAGGAATCGAAGGAAGTTGAGTCTTTCTCCCAAAATCTGCTAGAATACCCCCAATACACCCGGCCCGCCGAATACCGCGGGCTCAAAGTCCCCTCGGTGCTCCTGTCGGGCAATCACAAGGCGATCGAGCTTTGGAGGCAAAAAGAGGCCATTCAGCGGACCAAAAACCGCCGGCCGGACCTTTTAAGGAAAGCGGGCAAAAGAAAGAGGAAAGAGGAAAAATAACATGCATCCCAAGATTAAGGCTTTCGAAGAAGAGCAGATGAAAAAGGACCTCACGAAATTCAAGGTGGGGGACACGCTCCGCGTTTCCGTCAAGGTGATGGAAGATGAGGGCCGGTTCCGCACGCAGCTTTTCGAGGGTATCGTCATCAAGAAGCAGGGCTCGGGCCTTCGCGCAAGCTTCACCGTCCGGAGGATCTCCTTCGGGGAAGGCGTGGAGAGGAGTTTCCCGGTCCATTCGCCGACGGTGCAGAAGCTCGAGGTCGTCCGGTCGGGCAAGGTTCGCCGCGCCAAGCTTTATTATCTAAGAAAATCTACGGGTAAGAAAGGCAGAATTGAAGAAGAGCGGAGAGTGGAAGAGCTCCAAGCTCCTTCAGCATGACCGCTCTTATTTAGAGCGGGGTTTTTCGTCCCTGGCGGGCGTGGATGAAGCGGGCAGGGGCCCCTTGGCGGGGCCCGTGGTCGCGGGCGCCGTGATCGTCAGGGATTTTTCATTTTCAGTGAGGGTGGATGACTCGAAGGCCTTGTCGGCATTGGCGCGGGCGGCGGCCTACGAGGAGATCCTCGAAAAATGCATCGTCGGGGTCGGTGTCGTCGACCACGACGTGATCGACGAGGTGAACATCCACCAGGCCGCTCTCCGGGCGATGGAAACGGCCGTCATGAAGCTCCGACAGGCGCCCGACTGTGTTTTGATCGACGGGCCGAAAACGCCGAGGCTTCCTTTCAGACAGTTCCCGATCGTGAAGGGGGACAGCCTTTCTTTTTCGATCGCCTGCGCGTCGATCGTCGCGAAAGTCACTCGGGACCGGATCATGGATTATTACGACGCGTTTTACCCGCGCTACGGTTTTAAAAGCCACAAGGGCTACGGCACCGAGGCGCACCTGGCGGCGCTCGGAAAATACGGGCCGTGCGAGATCCATCGGCAAAGTTTTGAACCGGTAAGGGCATGGAAACACTCTTAATCATCGATTTTGGTTCGCAGTACAACCAGCTCATCGCGCGGCGCGTGCGCGAGGCGAACGTCTTCTGCGAGATCGTCCCGCCCTCGATCACTCTCTCCGAGATCCGTAAGAAGAACCTCAAGGGTATTATCCTTTCGGGCGGCCCGGCGAGTGTCTACCAGGCGAACGCGCCGAAACTCGACGCTGGCCTTTTGAAACTGGGCGTGCCGGTGCTCGGCATCTGCTATGGGATGCAGGCCCTCGCGCACGGGCTGGGCGGAACCGTGCGCCGCGCCGGTCGCCGCGAATACGGGCGCGCCGAACTTTTTCTTTCCCCAAAATGCGGCCGGCTCTTTCGCGGCGTGCCGCGCGAGTCGATCTCCTGGATGAGTCACGGCGATTATGTCGCCCGGTTTCCCAAAGGTTTTGTCAAAACAGCCCGCACGCGCAGCACCCACGCGGCGGCTTTCGAGAACGCGAAGGACCGCATTTACGGCGTGCAGTTCCACCCCGAAGTGGTCCACACCGAGTACGGCCAGCGCATCCTCCGCAATTTCCTTTTCCAGATCTGCGGCTTCAACCGGTCATGGACCGTTGACAATTTCATCCATGAAGCGATCCGCGATATCCGGCAGAAGGTCGGCAAAAGCCGTGTGATCCTGGGGCTCTCCGGCGGTGTGGATTCGTCGGTAGCGGCGGCGCTTCTTTCTCGCGCGCTCGGAAAGCAGCTGACGTGCATTTTTGTGAACAACGGCCTTTTGAGGAAGAACGAGGTCGAGGAAGTGCGCGCGGCGTTCAAAGGAAAATTCCGCGTGAATCTCCGCGTCATTGACGCGAGCCGGATTTTTCTCAAGAAACTTAGGGGGATCACCGATCCCGAAAGAAAGCGGAAGGTCATCGGGCACGAGTTTATTTACGCGTTCGACCGCGAGGCCAAAAAGATCAAAGGCGTGGCGTTCCTGGGGCAGGGGACGCTTTATCCCGATGTCATTGAAAGCCGCTCCGCGTTCGGCGGGCCGTCCGCCGTCATCAAATCCCATCACAACGTCGGCGGGCTCCCGGCGAAAATGAAATTGAAATTGATCGAGCCCCTGCGGGAGCTTTTCAAGGACGAGGCAAGGGCGCTCGGGCGTAAACTCGGGCTTCCCGAGACGCTCGTGGGCCGGCATCCTTTCCCGGGTCCCGGACTCGCCGTCCGCGTTATCGGGGAGATCACCGAACAGCGCCTCAAAGTGCTGAGGGAGGCGGACGCGCGGTTCATCGAGGAGATCAGGAAGGCCGGCCTTTACGACAAGATCTGGCAGGCCTTCGC
>CAZBAY010000161.1:0-2627 GCA_964489945.1 uncultured Planctomycetia bacterium | reverse complement strand
CACGGTGAATACATCCTCTGGACCGATGATGACTGTCTCGTGGATTCCAACTGGCTTGCCGAGTACTGCCGTGCGTTCGCGTGGTGGCCTGACACGGCGTCTTTTGGAGGCTCGATCTTACCCCAATTCGAGGGAACGCCTCCACCGTGGCTGCGCCAGATCTGGGATCGTGTTGAAACGGTGTATGCGGTCAACAACTTCGGACCTGAACCCATCCCGTTGAGCCTTTGGGTCACGCCTTACGGGGCGAATTTTGCCGTTCGAACCGCGGAGCAAAGACGGTATCTGTACGATTCCCGTTTGGGACCCGGCCCGAATCGATTCATAAGAGGCGGAGAAGAAACAACAGTGATACGAAAAATGCTCAACGACGGTATCAAAGGGCGGTGGATTGCTGCGGCAAAAGTATACCACCACATCCCGAAACGTCGCCAGACAACAGGCTATTTTCGGCGGTGTCACATAGGGCACGGTGAGATCCTGAGCTTGCAAATCCCTGAGTATAATGCTGCGAGAAAAAGGCAGAATGACCCGCTTGTCGAGTCACCCGTCTTGCTTTTCAAAAATGCCCTTTGCGGGGAATTGGGCTACCGCTTCCGGCGCATTTTTTGCGCTCCGAAAGTCTGGATCGGCGATCTGGAAAGATCAAGCATCGCATGGGGCAAACTCCTCGCTTTTGTGAAGCGAAAGTATTCGGGAACTAAGGAGGAGCCGGCGCCCACGGCACGTTCAGCGAAACCGGCTGTTCAAGGTAGGCGCTCAAGCCAAGCGCCGGTGTTCGTCGTGGGGGCTCCTCGTTCCGGGACTACCCTTTTGGCCGCAATGTTGGGGGCTCACAGCCGGTTGAGTTGCGGTCCCGAATCCCACGTTTTTTTTGCCCATGCAACAATGAACAAAGACTCTCTCTACAACCGCCGCACATGGCCAGAAAGCGGCCTGGATTTTTTGAGTTCGGTTCACAAGGTTGTGTTCGGCTCTGGTGATGAGCCGATCTTCGAGTCCTTCGGTCACACCCGGGAAGAAATACGAAGTTACCTGGAAAAATACCCTCCTTCCGTTGCTGCGCTCCTCACCTCGCTTACGGAACCACACATGAAGAAGCTTGAAAAAAAGCGATGGGTCGAAAAAACGCCTCTCCATCTGCTTTATTTGAAGACGATCCGCAATTGCTTCCCGGAGTCGCCGATCATCAGGATCATCCGGGATCCCCGGGATGCCGCTCTGTCCCTCGTTAATGCCCCCTGGGGGCCTTCCACGCTCCTTGAGGCTCTGATCGATTGGAAAATATTCGATGACCGGAGCGCAAAATTTTTCAAAAACGACAGGCTCTCTTACACCGTACATTACGAGAAACTGCTGGAAAACCCTGAACAGGAACTTAAAGGGATCTGCGAATTCATCGGCGAATCGTATGAGCCCGCGATGCTGGATACTTCGCGCTCGTTTCTTCTCATGAAACTGCAAAGCAGGCCCTGGCTTTCAAAGGTGGGGGAACCTGTCGATAAATCACGAAGGGAGGTTTGGAAAAGGGAGCTGACGGAGGACCAGAATCGTTTGGCCGAGGCGCTGTTGGGAGACCGTTTGATAGACTACGGCTATGCCTGCAAAGAAAATTTTCCCCGTGTGGCAAGCGTGGTCCCCCGCCTTGGAGTGCTTAGGCGTTATCCTAAACTGGCTGATTCGCTTGCGAGCGAAGGGGTTAAATTTTGGAGGACCCCAGGCGAGCGGTCCCGCGGTCCCCGTATCTATGGGGGAATGCCGGATACGAAGGATTGGAGACTGGGGCAGAAACGGGCGTCAAAATTGACTTACGTCTTGAAAGTTCTTGTTCGTATCCTCCAAGCCACGCTGACTCGCGAACAGGTCCACTGGGCTTGCGCGGAAAATCCGAACGGAAACTCCACGATCAGTGCACGACTCTTATGCTCGATGCTTGCCCCCTTCAAAATAACTCCGGAATGACACGCATCCGTTCTTTTGACATCTTTGAACGCAGGATCCGCGAGGGACTCATTGAGTAAGACCAGCCCTTTTTAATGGAAGCTTTGGTCAAGTCGCGGTCGAAGGCCTATGTGCTGCCAAACGTCTGGAACGCAAGGACCCCTTATTTCATCAATCTTCTGGGAACGGTAAAGATCGTTCATGGAAGACACCCGGACTACGAGGCGTTACGGTCAAAGATCAATATCACACCGGCTCAGCGATGCTGGGACCCGGACCGCCAAACCTGTATTTTGTCCCGGGACGACTGGAATGACAGAGACCCCCTCACAAAGGGAAAGCCTATGCTGGTGACGGTCGCCATTTGCACGTGGAACCGCTCGCGATCGCTCGCGCGCACGCTGGAAACGATGCAAAAGCTTGTCATTCCGGCCCACGTGCAGTGGGAACTGCTCGTGGTGAATAATAATTGTACGGATGGGACGGATGAGGTAATCGAAAGGTTTCGGCCTTCCCTTCCGATCCGGCGCCTTTTTGAGCCCACGCCCGGAAAAGCGCACGCCTTGAACCATGCCGCGCGCGAAGCCCACGGTGAATACATCCTCTGGACCGATGATGACTGTCTCGTGGATTCCAACTGGCTTGCCGAGTACTGCCGTGCGTTCGCGTGGTGGCCTGACACGGCG
>CAZBAY010000160.1:0-3423 GCA_964489945.1 uncultured Planctomycetia bacterium | reverse complement strand
CGAGCATTCGAAGGTCAAAACTCCGTCTTTCTTCGGCTACGTCTTCCGTTACAGCGCGCCGGTGCTCCTGCCTATCTTCGCGGTGATCTGGTTTATTTATTTCCGGTAAGGGTCGAAACGGTATTGCCCTTGAAGGAGGGCACGAGAAGCTCGCGCTTCGCGTGGTCGTAAGAAATATCGGCGGGCGTCGTGAGGCCGCTGGCCTCGGTCGTGACTTTTCCGCGGCCCAAGCGGCCGATCCGGTGGATCACTCCCTGTGAATGACTCGAAACATAAAGATTGCCTTCTCCGTCGTAGTCGATCCCGTCCAACCCCTGTAGGCCGCGTTTCAACACGTGGATCCTTCCCTGCCGGTCGATCTCAAGAATACGCCCTGAACCCCACGCCGCGACAATAAGGTTCTTTGTCTTCGGGTTGATAATGAGCCCGTTGGGATTTCCTAGCTGTTCGCTCGCTTTGAAGATGGTCACTTCATAATTTTTATTGGAGTCGATCTTAAAGATCTTATTTCCCATCATGTCGCTGACGTACAGGAAGCCCTTCCCGTCGGCGGCGATATCATTCAGGAACTTCGCTTCAAATTTCGTCATGTCCACGATCACCGAGAGCTTGCCCGTCGTTTTATCGTAACCCTTCACGGTGTCGATATCCGTCACGAAGATATCTTTGCCGACGATCGCCAATCCCTTCGGCGCGTGGAGCGGCAATTCACCCTCTTTGTTCCCCATGTAGCGCTGGATCACCGCCTGGCCATCCGCGCCTATCTTGGAAATATACCCGTTCGCGTCCTTCGCCGCCGGCGACCCATTGATATTCGAGACGTAATACGACCCATCCTCGGGGTCCACAACGACACTTTCCGGCGTCTCAAAATTCCCCACCGTGAACGCCTGCGCCGCTGAATTCACAGAAATCGTCAATAAAATCAGCCAAAATATTCTCATATTTTCAATTATATCACACAGACTTGTGGAATCCCGATGCTTTTTGTCCTCTTTCGCGTGGATCCTCCGTAAATGGCGGGAACCCTCGGCACGGCGGACAAAACGTAAGTGCTAGAGAGACTGCTGTTGTCCGGCGTGCCGCTTCCCTTGCCATTTACGTCGACTCCACAAGCAGCGAAACGAGACCAAAAAGTCATCGCGATTCCACCAGATGGCCAGATGAAATCCCTTCTTCGACGCGACATTTTGCCTTTTACGACTGCTCATGAGTCTGAAGGAAAGGGTCTGGGGAGACGCCAAAAAAGCCGCCTGCGACCTTATGGGAGCAGGATTGCTTCTTTTGGCGAGGGGACTCCCCACCCTTTCCTGAAGACGAATGGGAGAAAAAGGCAAACGGAGCGGAGAAGATGGGGGTTCATCTGCCCTTCGGGATCTCTAGAGAGAGGAGACTTGGAAGAGGAAACCCTTGAGGTAGTAAGTTTCGGGGATGAAAGGGTTGATCGGGTGGTCGGAGGATTGTTTGAGAAATTTGAGGACGCGGAGGGTTTTGCGAACGTCGGCGCCGGCGGAGAGGCTGCACTGCATAAGGAGGTTCTCGTCGACGTGATAGGAACACGAGAAAACCACGAGCTTCCCGTCCTCGTTTAGGAGCTTCATGGATCGGAGGAGGATCTCTTTGTAGCCGGCCAGCGCCCCCTCGAGGGCCGCTTTCTTCTTCACGAAAGAGGGTGGGTCAAGCACCACGAGATCGAATTTCCGCTTTTCCTTCTCGAACGCTTTGAGCTGATCAAAAACATTCGCGACTTTAAACGAAAGTGTTTCAGGAGAGATGCCATTGAGTTCACGGTTGGCCTCGGCGCGGCGGATAACGTCTTCCTGGGAATCGATCCCCAGCACCCGACAGCCGCTTTTCGCTAAATGCAGGCCAAACCCACCCTCGTAGCAAAACGCGTCAAGAGCCTCCCCCTTTATCCCGAGTCCCGCGATCAGAAGCCGGTTCTCTCTCTGGTCTAAATACATGCCTGTTTTATGCCCGCCGCCGAAATGCATCGCGTAACGGATAGTTCCCTCATGGATCGCCACTTCGTCTCCACAATCTTTGCGGATCCAGCCGACTTTTTCAGGAAGGCCTTCGATCTTGCGGGAACTCGAATCGCTTCTTTCGTAAATGCCTTTAGACGGGACCGCCTCTTCCAGGGCTTCGACGACCAAGGGCCTGAGGCGGTCCATTCCCAGCGTCAAGAACTGGACGACCGTCACTTCCCCGTATTGGTCCACAATGAGCCCCGGCAGATCGTCCCCTTCGCTCGACACGAGACGGCAGGCGTTCGAATCCCGGACAACCCGCTTTCGAAATTCCGCTGCCTTCGCGAGCCTGGCTTTAAAAAAATCCTTATTGATCGGCTCGGGCTTCCTCGTCAGGAGGCGGATCGTGATCTCGGAGGCGGGGTTATAGTAGCCGGTGCCGATGTAATTATTCTTTTCTGAGAAAACCGCGACGAGGCCTCCCGCCGTCGCGGAAGCGTCCACGGACTTGATCTGGCTGCGGTAGATCCAGGCATGACCGAACCGGGAAACCTTTCCGGGGATCTTCTTCAGCACCGCTCTGGGATTCGCGCTCATTGGAGGTCTTCGAGTTTCTTGTCGAAAGGCCGGTTAAACCGGTGGGCGTTCGCTTGACGTTTAAAAAGCGTTTCTTTGTCGTCCTTATTCTTGGACTTCAGCAGTTCATAAAACTCATCCGCGCTCGTCACTCGGGCGCCGGCGCCATGGGCGATCTGAACGATCGCGCGGTCATTTGTCACGACCATGAGTTTTTTTGACCTGTTGTCATAGAGGTATTTTTCGATCACCGAATCGGCCGAAACGGACTGCGAGTAGCGAACTTCGAAAGAGGCCGTCCGGTAAGTATCCAGCTCCGCGTCAATACCCTTTCCGTCGATCACCACGAGCAATTTTCGGTCCCCGGCCGAGGCGAACCCCGCCAACTGCGAGAACAGCGACTCCTTTGAAAGCTTACGGTCACCGCCGCCTTTCCTTGAAAAAGCATGCAGGACATTATAACCGTCGATCAACCATTCTTCAGACATAATTTTGAATTACCCACGCGGAGGGAATTAAACGGCAGGGTGCGAAATAGCCCTATTTCTCTTCCATCTGTTTGTTGAGGTAGGCGTCCAGGAGGTCCTTCTTGCTCCGCCACCTTCCGCCTATCTTGAACCCGGGAAGAACCCCTTTTTTAAGCCACCGGTACACCGTCATTTCATGAACGCCGAGGTATTTAGCTATCTCCTTCGTCGTCATGATCTGCGTACGTTCCGGCCTCTCTGGTTCGCTCGGCCTAAGCTCAGCAGCGTTGCCCATATTTGCTTCTCCCTGATGACCTTATGTTCTGAACGTAAGTATAATATAATAATTACTATTTGTCAACATGGTTAAGCAATAATTACTATTTTTATTTAAAATGCCCCCAAAAATG
>CAZBAY010000159.1:0-3266 GCA_964489945.1 uncultured Planctomycetia bacterium | reverse complement strand
GGCGATCTCCTCGCGCGTGAACGGGACCAAAAGCGTCTGGCCCTTTCCCCCTTTGGACTCGTTCTCGGCGAGCATATCGAGGAGAAATTTGACAAGCCGCTTTTTGGAATCCTTGAGAGATACTTCCTCGATCAACGATCCGAAACAGCGCAACCGCTCGGCGAAAAGCCGGTTGAGGGCCTGGGAGACTTTGGCGTTCGTCTGGACCATGCGAACATAGTTTTCGCGCGACAGGAACCAGACCTTGCAAGGCGTGAGCGCTTCGGCGGAACTCTGGCAGGACCAGTTGAGGTTTCCGGGGTTGCAGGCGCAGGTGTCCCCGACGCTCAGCGTTTCGAGGGTCTGCTCGCGGCCGGTTGACGCCGTCCGGTAGATCTTGACCCTTCCCTCCTGGACGATGAAGACCCGCTCGCAGAGAGCCCCTTCATGGAACAGCATCTGGCCTTTTTCGAAATTCTTTTCGATGAGGCAGTCCTTGACGGCGGAGAGCTCGCTGGGGGAAAGTCCTTGAAAAAGCGGAACGTCTTTGAGGGAAACGGTCATTTACGCGGCCTCCATTCAAATCATCCCATAAACGCGTGGAAATGACAAGGGAGCCGGTCGCTCAGCAGATGGAAAAAGAGCGTTCACGAGTAGAACAAAGATCGAGATCCTCAAAAAAACGGCGGCTCATCTTAAACTCACCTCGACCCCAAACACGGGTCCCATCAAAACAAACGTCATGAACGTGATCCAAAGCGCGCCCAGGATATTCAATGCAAAGCCCGCCTTCGCCATTTGGGGGATCGTGACATAGCCGCTTCCAAAGACAACCGCGTTGGGCGGCGTCCCCACCGGCATCATAAAAGCCAGTGAACACGCGACCGTGGCCGGGATCATAAGAATATAAGGGTGAACGTTCAAAGTTGTGGAAGCAGCCGCAAGCACGGGCAGCATCATCGTCGCTTGGGCGGTGTTGGACACAAGCTCGGAAATAAACGTCGTCGCAAGGCAAAGAATAAGGACCACCCACACAAGCGGCAGGCCATGAAGAAGGCCGAAACCTCCCCCGAGCCACGCCGCCAGCCCCGTCGTCTGAAAACTTTCGGCCAAGGCGAAACCGCCTCCAAAAAGAAGCAGAACCTCCCATGGGAGCTTCACCGCCGAACTCCAATCCAAAAGAAACTCGCCTTTCCTAAGATTTACCGGCACGATAAACAGAATCATAGCCGCGATCATGGCGACCGTGCTGTCATGCGCGCCTTTTATATGAAAAAGGGTCGTCCAACCCGGCAGAACGAAACCGCCGAGGGCAATGTCCTCGCGCGTGATCCAGCCAATGGCCGCAAGCGCGAAGACGGCCATCACAGCTGCCTGCGGTTTGGACCAGGGGCCCAGCGCCTTCAATTGTTCGCGGATCACGTCCCGCTTCATCTCGAATTTTGGGATGCCGCGCGCGACGATAAAAGCAAGGTACACCCACACGATCAATAGAAAGCCGAAAGCCAGGGGAAACCCGAAAAATAGCCACTGCACAAAACCCACCTCGGGAAGTCCGGGAAACAGTGCTTTCGCCTGCCCCGCGAAGATCATATTAGGAGGCGTCCCGATCAAAGTCGCGACCCCTCCGATGCTGGCGGCGTACGCGATCGCGAGCATCAGGGCCACACGGAACTCCGCGACACCCTTCCCGCCCTCCGGAAAATGAAGCTCCTGGCAAACCGCCATCGCGATGGGCAGCATCATGACGGCCGTTGCCGTGTTGGAACCCACATGGAAAACAAAAGCCGTCGCCAGCATGAACCCAAGAAGCATCCAGCGCAGGCCCCCTCCGAAAAGAGCGATCACATAAAGGGCGAGCCGCTTGTGTAGGCTCCATTTCTGCATCGCGAGCGCGATCATGAAACCACCCATGAAAAGAAAAATAGTGGGATCCGCGTAGCGCTTGGAAGTTTCCGCCGCGCTCAAGATGGAAAGAAGAGGATACAAGGCCAAAGGTGCCAGCGCCGTCACCGCGATGGGAAGGCATTCACTGATCCACCAGACCGCCATGAGGATCGCTACGGCTGCGGCACGCTTGCCCTCTACGGAAAGGCCTTCCGGGGTGGGCAAAAAAAGAAGCGCTCCGAAGAGCGCCAAACCCATAGGGAACCCCAGTCGTTGACGCCAGCTGAACGTCATTCGTTCCTTTTTATTCCAGACAAGCCCGCAGCATCCAGGCTGTCTTCTCGTGCTTTTCCATGAGTCCCGTCAGGAAATCGGAGGTGCCCATGTCCTTGCATTTCTCCGCGCACGTCTCAAGGTCCTGGCGCAGAAGATTGATGATCTCCTCGTGGTCTTCGAGGAGCTTCAGGATCATACTCTTCGCAGGAGGAACTTCGCCGGGATATTCCTTCAGCCGCGCGGCCTTCAGGAACTCCTTCAGCGTGCCCATTGATCTTCCGCCGAGCGCCCTGGCCCTTTCCGCCACTTCATCCACGATCTCGTCGAGCTCCTCATACTGGGCCTCGAAGAATTTGTGGAGATCATGAAAATGCAGTCCCGTCACGTTCCAATGGTAATTGCGCGTTTTCGTATACAGCAGGTACTCATCCGCCAGCAGATTGTTCAAAATGCCGACGACCTCTTCTCGGTTCTTGTCTGAAATCCCGATATCGGTTCTCATCCCAACCTCCTTCAAGCCTTTCCGCTTGTCTCTTCCTTCCGGCAGCAAGCAGGCCTGCAACCGACATATAATAGCACAAGCGACAGCGCGCCCAAAACGACGGCGAGCGTCAAGCTGAGCGATAGGGGCACTTCGAAGTTGTTGACCACAAGCGGGAACTTCAGGACGGAACGCACCAGGTGCATGATCGCCCCCAGCCCGAAAAAACCGGAAAACCAGATCGGCGCACAGCCTTTTCCACTGCTTCCCATGGGTAAGCCCTCCACACTCAATAGCTTACCTGAGCGTCACGCCCGCATCAACACCTCACCGGCTCTGGAGGACATCGGTGCCCGCCCCTCAGCGGAGAGAGACACTTCCTCAAAAACGCCGTCGAAGTCGTTGTCGTGGAGCTGCTTCAAGATCTCCTTGCCGGAAGCCTTGGCGCTCACCAGATGCGGCAGATCATAGGCGATGCGGATGTCCGCCTTGCCGTCGAAGTTCCGGTCCAGCTCCCACTTATAGATCATTCCGTCCCTGACATACTCCCAAGTGTCCGCGACGCCGTCACCATTCCGGTCCTTCGCGATCTTCCAGGGAACTCCGGTGAAATAGTAGCTCACCCAGAAATCCACCCGGCCGT
>CAZBAY010000158.1:0-8862 GCA_964489945.1 uncultured Planctomycetia bacterium | reverse complement strand
CCTCGCCGCCAGCGGATCCGTGCCCGTCGTCTCAAAATCGAAGGCCCACGTCTTGTGGCGGGCGAGCTTTTTCTTCAATTCTCCGAAAGCCTTTTCGTCGGAAACGAGGTGGTACTTCAAACTTTTGTCGTCCGCGTTCTTCTCTTCCTCGACCGGAAGATTCCTGAAAAGGCTCCTGAACTCAAGCGCCTTGTAAAGCTCCGCGAGCTTTTCCACGTCCGGCGCCGGGCGCTTCATTTTCTCAAAATCGATATCGAGCGGCACTTCCTGGTGGATCTCGGCGAGCTCACGCGAAAGACGGGCCTGCTCCTTATAAGTCTCGAGATTCTCTTTCAGCTTGTCCCCCTTCACCTTCGCGATATTTTTGAGGACCCCCTCAAGCGTGCCGAATTCCACGATCAGTTTTGACGCGGTCTTGCCCCCGATCCCCGGCACGCCCGGGATATTGTCCGAGGCGTCGCCCATGAGCGCCATGATCTCGATGACGCGCTTGGGCTCCACGCCGAAGCGCGCCTTCACGGCCGCCTCGTCATACACAAAATTTTCCTTCTGAGGATTCACCACTTTGATCTTCTTGTCCACAAGCTGAAGCGCGTCCTTATCGGACGTCACGATGAAAACCTCGTGCCCGGCCTTCTCCGACTTTTTCGCGATCGTCGCGATGACGTCGTCCGCCTCGTAGCCCTGTTTTTCGAAGATCGGGATGTTCATCGCGCGCACGACGTCCTTGATCACCGGCATCTGGGAGACAAGATCGTCCGGCATCGGCGGGCGCTGGATCTTGTACTGGTCATATTTCTCGTGGCGGAACGTGGGGCCCTTGACGTCGAACGTGAGAGCCACCCCGTCCGGATCGAGGTCCTTGAGGAGCTTTTCAAGCATCGTGATAAAACCATAAACGGCGTTCGTCGGCTGGCCGGAAGCGGTCCGCAGCTCGCGGATCGCGTAAAAAGCCCGGTAACAGAACGAGTTCCCGTCAACCAGAACGATCTTCATTTTATTTGTTTCGCAGGGATCCTTTACCTACTGGGAGGAGATGATGAAATAAAGCAGCACGACGACCAGCGCCGAGCAAATAACGTAAAAGTCGTTGAAGTACCAAAAATCCCGCAGGCTCTCCAGTGCGCCCGCGTTCTTCTGGACCGTGTCTTTGTGGGAGAAATACTGTTCCCGCTTGGGAAAAAGCTCCCGCTCGATCCGCCATTTGTTCTTGAGGTGCTCAATATCGCTCTTCTTGAAGCGCAGGAAAGTGCCGGCGATGTTGTGCGTGGGAACCTTGTGCGCGTGGACGATCGTCCAGAGCTCTTCTTCACTGATGTCGAGAAGCTCGGAGGCTTCGTGGACGTTCAGGAACTGCTCCTTGAGGTACTCTTTGTATTCTTCGCTGTTGATTTCCAAACGGACTCTCTTCGCTATGGATTACTTAAGACGGCCGTTCTCGACCCAGGAGTCGACGCGCTCCTTGTCAAAACGCCAGCCTTCGCCCTCGCGGATGCCTTCGAGCTGCCCGCTTTTCGCCCATTCGGCGACAAGGGACTTCTCGACGGAAAGATACTGAGCCACTTCCTCCAGGTTCAGGAAGAGGCGCCGGGCGCCCCGCTCGCCTTCACCCTGCGCGAGCATCTGCGACGATCCCTGAAACACCGCGCCCCGCTCTATCATAAAGGAAGGGGTCTTGATATTGCCGACGAGCCGCGAGGTCGGCATCAGGCGGATCTCGTTGAGCGCCGTGACGTCGCCGGTGACGGCGCCGGCGATCGTGATGCGCTCGCCGATGATATTGGCCCGGACTGACGCGTGCTCTCCGATGAGAAGATCACCCTTGGTCTCAAGCCTGCCTTCAAAATTTCCGTTGATGTGCAGGTTCACCGCGTCCTTGAAGGTGAGGTTCCCCTGAAAATTCGCGTCGACATCTAGGACTTTCTGCGCGTGAGATTCCCCTTTTTTACCGAGCATCAGGCACCTCCTGTTGTGTGAATGTCACTCAAGTGATATTTGGAAAAATCCGAATAACTGGAAAGGTCCAACGTGTCCCTCCTGCCTTCACGGAAGAGCGCGGTACCGAGCCCCGCGATCATCGCCGCGTTGTCCTGGCAGAATTCCAACGGCGGAAAAACGACCTTGATCCCCTCTTCCCCGGCCGCCTGTTTCAATTTTTCCCGGAGCCTTGAATTGGCGCTCACCCCGCCGCCGGCCACCAGCGTCTCCAGCCCGTGGAGCTTGGCCGCCCGGAGGCTCTTTTTCACCAAAACGTCGCAGACGGCCTCTTGAAAACCGGCGCAAACGGCCTTTTTCACGGAGAGTGTCAGGGATTTCTTCTTTTTTAGCTTCTCGACCTCGTAGAAAACAGCCGTTTTGATGCCGCTGAAACTAAAATTCAAAGAATCGTTTGAAAGAAAAGGGCGTGTGAAAAAGAATCGGTTAGTGTCCTGGCCCCGGCTTAATCGGTCTATCTCCGGACCTCCAGGATACCCCAACCCCAGCATTTTTGCAACTTTGTCAAAAGCCTCCCCCGCCGCGTCGTCGATCGTCCGGCCGAGCACTTTCACGCCGGAGGGACTGGTCATTTTGACGAGGAGCGTATGGCCTCCGGAGACGACAAGCCCCAAACAGGGAAAGCGAAGCGAAGGGTCCGAAAGGAAACCGGCGTACGCGTGCGCGATCACATGGTCCACACCCACGAGGGGCTTTCCAAGCGAAAGCGCGAGGGCCTTGGCAGCCGAAAGGCCCACCAGTAGCGAGCCCATGAGCCCAGGGCCCTGGGTCACGGCAATAAGGTCCGTGTCTTTCAGCGGGATCCGCGCTTTTTTCAAGGCGGCATCGAGGCAGGCGAGCACCGTCTCAAGCTGCGCTCGGGACGCGATCTCAGGGACCACCCCGCCGAACGCTTGATGTTCCTTGAGGCTGGAATAAACGACGTTCGAGAGGATCTGCCGTCCGTCTTTCAGCACCGCCACCGACGTCTCGTCGCAGGATGTTTCGATGCCTAACGTGATCATTGCTTCTTCACCAGATCCTTGGCCAAAACAAAACGGATCCCTTCCTTTTCAAACTGCGGGGCCATGTCCCGGATCGCCTCGAGCGTGATCTTCTTATCGTGCCCGATCACGACGACCTCCCCGTACTTCAGCGCGTACTCCTTCGCTTCCACGAGCTGACGCTTGATCGCCAGTGTGTTCAATTCATTGTCGAGAAAGACGTCCCGTTGGGCGAACCGGAGCCCCAGCTCCTTGGCGACGCGGGGAGCGACTGTTTTGCTGGACGTATTGCTGTCCACGAAAAAAAGCCCTTTTTCCTTTAAGCGGCCCATCACCAGCCGCATCACGCGAAGATCGCTGGTCGCTTTGGACCCCATGTGATTATTGACCCCCTGCGCGTACGGCACATCCGCCAACCCCTCGTCCAGATACCGCTGGATCTGCCAATCGGACGTCGAGGTACGGATCGTCTGGGGCTCCAGCTTCAGGCTCTCGCTTTCCGGCTCCATGGGCATGTGCAGCATGATCCCCAGGTTGTTCCGATGAGCTTCTTCGGCGATCTTCCGGCTATGCGGAAGGTCCGGAATGATCGCCAGCGTGATCGGACGGCCGATCTCCAAAAGATACTTCATCACGTAATAATTATTGCCCCAGTCGTCGAGAATGATCGCCATGCGTCCGGCAACCGGTCTCATGACGGGCGCGGGAGGCGGGACGGGGCGCGCGATCACGATCTTTTTTGGCTCCGTCTTTGGGACAACTGGCTTCGGCTTCGGAACCTCGACTTGCTTTGGCTTTTCGGCTTTTTTTACCGGTTTTCTGGGAGTAACCAATTTTTTAAGCGTCTCGAGCGCCTTGCTGGGCTTGAAGAGAGGCTTGGGCTCTTTTTTCTTGGCCGGCTCCTTCTTGACGGCCTCTTTTTTAACAATTGCCTTCTTCTCAACCTCTTTCTTAACGACCTCTTTTTTCTCCGGCTCCTTTATTTTAACTTCGACTTTTGGGGCTTCCCTCTTTTGCGGCACTTTAGGCTCAACCGGCTTGAGCTTTAGAATGATCGGCTCTTTGGCAGCGGGCTTTATGACGGGCTTCAGTACCGGAGCGAAAACAACAGCCTGTTTGGGCTCCGTCACGACTGCTTCTTTTTTGGGAGTGACCTCAAACACCGGTAATGAAGTGACTACGGCCACTCTTGGGGAAGGCACCGGGTATTTGCTCAGATCGTGCGGAGAGCGAGAATCCTTTTCAAGGACGAAATCCTTGAGAAGAAATAGCGCGAGGCCTGATAAAACGACGGCAAGAACGACCGCCTTGGGGTTTATTTTCGGCAGGCGGAGCTTCGGCTTGGAGCGTCGGGCGGCCGGACGGCTCGCTTTTCTTGACCGGCGCCTTCTCCGCCTCACCGGTGATCCGCCAGTTTCTTTTTGACGAGCTCCTGGACTTTGCCGGGATTGGCTTTGCCCTGGCTTTTCTTCATCACCTGGCCCACAAAAAACATCGCGGCGCTTTCTTTACCGGACTTGAAATCGTCCATCACCTTGGGATTTGCCTGGAACGCCTCAAGGATCCAGCCCTCGAGGGCCGAATCATCCGACACCTGAGCCAAACCTTTCTCTGTCATGACCTCTTTCGGATCACGGCCCTTCTCGATCACGTCGGGAAATATTTTTTCCTTGGCCGCCTGCAAACTCACCTTCCCTTCCTGCACTAAGTCTGCGGTGCTCACGAGCAAAGCCGGGGTCAGCCGCGTGCGGTCAAGCGTGGTGTTGTGCTCGCTGAGATAGCCAAAAACGGAGCCGATCATCCAGTTGGCGATCGTTTTTGCGTTGGACGCCTTCAACTTCAGACTTTCCTCAAAGAAATCGGCGATGCCCTTATCCGACGATAAAAGCCCCGCGTCATAATCGGAAAGCTGGTAAGCTTTCGCGAAACGCTCTTTTTTTTCCTTCGGAAGCTCCGGGATCGCCGCGCGCTCCCGCTCGATCTCCGCCGCGGTCACAAAAAACGGCACAAGATCTGGCTCCGGAAAATAGCGGTAATCGTGCGCTTCTTCTTTTGAACGCATCGTGACTGTTTTTTGCCGCGGCTCGTCCCACAGCCTCGTCTCCTGGACCACTTTTTCTCCTTTTTCAGTGGCTTCCGTCTGGCGCTTCACTTCGTACTGAAGGGCGAGCTTAACGGCTTTGAAAGAATTCAAATTTTTTATCTCCACTCTCTTGCCCAGCGGATCGGCGGCCGCTTTACGGACCGAGACGTTCGCGTCGCAGCGCAAATGCCCCTTTTCCATGTCGCATTCGGAGACTCCGATCGCCTTCAGCACGGCCTTGAGGTTCGTCAGATACACGTACGCCTCGTCGGGGCTTTCGAGGTCCGGCTCACTCACGATCTCAATGAGGGGCACGCCCGCGCGGTTCAGGTCCACAAAACTCGAATCCTTCGACTGGTCGTGGATCAACTTGCCGGCGTCCTCCTCAAGGTGGATCCGGTTGAGGCGTATCGTTTTTGGCTTGCCGCCCGTCTCGATCTCTACGATCCCCCCCTGGCCCAGCGGCCGGTCGAATTGCGAGATCTGGTAGCCTTTCGGAAGATCGGGGTAAAAATAGTTTTTCCGGTCAAACTTGATCTTTTGCGAAGGCGTGCCTTGGAACGCCAGCACCGCGCGAAGGCCCAGCAGAAAAACCTGTTTGTTTAAAACCGGCAGGACGCCCGGCAGGCCCAGACACACCGGACAGACGAGGCTGTTGGGCTCACTGCCAAATCGGATCGCGCAGCCGCAAAAGATCTTCGTCTGCGTATTGAGCTGCGCGTGGACTTCAAGACCGACCGTGACAAGCATGGTTAAAGAACCGGCTTTCTTTTATGAAAATCAGTGTTTTGCTCGAACGCGTGCGCGACTTTGAACAACGTTCCTTCATCGAAGGGCTTTCCGAGAAATTGGAGCCCGATCGGAAGATTTTTTTGAGAAAATCCACAAGGGATCGAGATCGCCGGGATCCCCGCCAGGTTCGCCGAAATGGTGTACACGTCCGAAAGGTACATCTCAATGGGGTTGGCGGTCTTTGCCCCGAGCTTGAACGCCGGCGTCGGAGACGTGGGCGTGACGATGGCGTCCACCTTTTTGAAAGCTTCCGTGAAATCGTTCTGAATTTTTGTGCGCACCTTCATCGCTTTCAAATAGTAGGCGTCGTAATAACCGCTCGAAAGACTGAACGTGCCTAAAATGATCCGGCGTTTGGCCTCGGCGCCGAAACCTTCCCCTCGGGTGTTTTGGTACATTTCGGCAAGCGTCGCTCCTTTTTGGGTCCGCGACCCGAAGCGCACGCCGTCGAAACGCGCGAGGTTGGAACTGGCCTCCGACGGGGCGACGATATAATAAACGCTCGCCGCATAGCGGGTCAGCGGCAACGAGATCTCCTGGGTTTTCGCGCCCAGGCTTTCGAGTTTCTTGATCGCGTCCTTGATGGAACGCTCCACCTCAGGCTCAATGCCGCCTTCCACAAAATACTCTTTGGGAATGCCCAATTTCAATCCGCGGATGTCTTTTCCCAGAAAATCGAGATAATTTGGCACCGGCACGTTCGCCGAGGTTGAATCTTTCGGATCATGCCCGGCGATGACGCCCAAAAGAAGCGCCGAGTCTCTCACGTCCTTCGTGATCGGGCCGATCTGGTCTAGGCTTGAGGCGAACGCGATGAGCCCGTAACGGGACACGCGGCCGTACGTGGGCTTGATGCCGACGACGCCGCAGAAAGACGCCGGCTGGCGGATCGAACCTCCGGTGTCAGAGCCGAGCGCCGCGATCGCGCTGTCGGCCGCAACACAGGCCGCGGAACCGCCGCTAGATCCCCCCGGCACGCGCTCCAGATCCCAGGGATTCCGTGTCGGCCCGTAACAGGAAGTCTCACAGCTTGAACCAAACGCGAACTCATCCATGTTCGTGCGGCCAAAGACGATCGCGCCTTCGCCGAGAAGTTTTTCGATCACCGTCGCGTTGTAAGGCGAAATAAACCCTTTCAGGATCTTTGACGCGCAGGTGATCTCCTCGCCTTCGACACATATATTATCCTTTACCGCGATCGGCACGCCCGACAGGCGCCCTCCGCGGTCAGCCGGACCCCGCTTGGCTTTTTTCGGGTCGAAATGAACGTAGGCCTTTAGCCGCCCATCCGTCCGCTCGATGGACTGCGCCACCGACTGGAGCGCCTCTTCGGGACCGCAGGCGGACTGGCGGGAAAGTTGGGAAAGTTCAAACGCCGTTTTTTTGGAGTGATCCATGACGCTCAGGACTTGTCCTCAATGATCTTGGGCACTTCAAAAAAATGTCCGCGGGCCTTGGGGGCGTGTTTCAGGAATTCGTCGATAGGCATGGAGGGCTTCACGTCATCGTCCCGGAAAACGTTCTCGAGCGAAAGCGGGTGGCTCGTCGGTTCCACGCCCTCCACATCGGCCTTATTGAGTTCTTCGACGAATTTCAAAATGTCAGTGACCTGCGATCCGAGAACCTTTAATTCCTCATCCGTGAAGTGGAGCCTGGATAGATGCGCGATATGTTGTAAGTTAATGTTATTCATAGACTTCGATTATACCAAGCTTGATTCAGGATTCAAGTTTAGTGCGTTGAAAATGGGAAACTGCTCGGCTCTAAGAAGAAGGCTTAAGAACGCCCAAAAAGGGCTCCGCGAGGATATCTTCCTGCCACGGCAGGAGGAGTTTTATTTTCCGGAGGGATTCTTTCGTCGCGGGCCGGTCGGCGGCAAATGTCTCCAGTATCAGGTTTGTCGCCAAAAGGCTCGGCTGGATCTTGAGCTCCGCCGCGATCTCCTGGCGCTTTTGCTTCAGAAGCTCGAGGATCTTTTCGTCGTTCGCGTCAAGCCGGGGCCGGCGCTTATGCGCGGGCTTCTTCTCCGCGATGAATGACAGGGGCGGCAGGGTCTGGGAGCGCGCAAGAACGCGGTTTAACGCCTCGCGGTGCTCTCCTCTGACGTTCCGCGGCGCGTTGGGCACGGCCGCCACATCGGGGCCCAGCCCTTTCTCGGCCCATTGGGCGATCTCGATCAGGGCTTCCGAATGAAGCACTTTGAACGTCGGCCGGTCGCGGCGTTTGCCTTCCTCTTCCCGCCAGGTCCACAACTCCTTAAAGATCGCGAGCGCTTTCCCTGAAAGCTGTTTGGACCCTTTGATCTGCCAGGGATGCTCGGAAGGCTTTTTTTCCTCTTCGCCGGACGTGAGGCTTTGGACGAGTTTCGCGCAACCCTGCTGGTGCCATTCGGTCCTGCCCAGCTCAGAAAGCTCCTTTCTGAGATTTTCACATATGGTATTAAGGTAGTGGGTGTCTTTCCACGCGTAGGTCATCAGTTTGTCATCCAGCGGCCGGCGTGACCAGTCGGCCTTCTGGCTCACTTTGGACAGAGTCTCGCCGCAATACCTCTGGACGAGGTCCGCCAGTCCCTGCCCTTCATGCCCCAAAAGCTGGGCCGCGATCATCGTGTCAAAAACTTCCCGCGGCGCAAAAGGCCCGGCGCGCCTCAGCATCCGGATGTCAAAATCGGCGCCGTGCATGAGAATGGTTTTCGGGTTCAACACTTCGACAAGCGGCGAAAGGTTTAGAGAACAAAGCGGGTCGATGAGGTAATCCTCCCCGGGGATGCTGACCTGCACCAGGCAGAGTTTTTCAAAATAATGGTGAAGGCTGTCCGCCTCGGTATCAACAGCGGCCCAGGAAGACTGCTCGATCGCCCGGCAGGCGTCGGCCAAAAGGTCATCGCGGTCGACGTATTTCAATTAAAAGGCCTTTTCAGCTTGAGCGAAAGCGGGATATTGTTTGTCTTTTTCGGAAAGCGCGTAACCGGTTCCTGTCTTCGGCCACGGAATGGCGAGCGCGGGGTCG
>CAZBAY010000157.1:0-4033 GCA_964489945.1 uncultured Planctomycetia bacterium | reverse complement strand
TTCCTGGAATTTGAGTGATTCAATGCACCTCCAAGGCCTGCCGCCCATATCCAATAAGAAAGCCAGAATCCTCGTATTAGGAAGCTTCCCGGGGCCGATGTCGCTCAAAAAACAGGAGTATTACGGCCATCCGCAGAATGCCTTTTGGAAAATTATGGATGATCTGGCAGGAGCCACTGGCAGTTACCGGTCCAGATGCCGTCAACTAAAAGCCCGAGGCATCGCTTTATGGGATGTTCTGGGAGCCTGTGAACGCCAAGGGGCGCTGGACACCAAGATCAGGAAGCCGGTGGCTAATGACCTGCAGGGGTTCATAACGAGACATAAGGGCCTCAGAAAGGTGTGCCTGAACGGCCGGAAGGCCGAGGCCCTGTATAAAAGACACTTTGGGGGGAAGATCGCTTTAAAAGCTGTTTATTTGCCTTCTACAAGCCCGGCGCATGCTTCGGTGAGACACGATCACAAGCTGACGGCATGGAGGAAGGCATTTCATTCTTTATCGTTTGGCTGAGCTTGCTCGTGAAGGCGAGCTTGGTGGTGGACGTGGCACTGCGTGTCGTGATTGTAGATACTTAAAACCTGCTTACAGCCCGTAAATTTGCATTTCCGCCCTTTATGCGAGGTCAAGATCTTCTTATTCGACAATGGATGGACCCTCCTTGGACAACCGCTCCATTATACCATCAATGTCCTATAATGTATCTTATGTTAAGTATTCTATAGGGAGAGAGCGGCTTAGGGGTTTGTATCGGGTTTATAAGGATTGTGCTGTGAAACGGACTTACAAGAGGGTTTTAAGGGTTCTTCAACGGCTTCTTTAGGGGTGCCGCCGCATCCAATCGAGCTCAAAGCCTTCGGGCTCCGTCAGGAAACTAAGCAAGAATTCGTCAAAATGGATGCCGCCGCCACCGGTAGCTGTGTAAGTAAAACCAATAAAAGCGCCGTAAAAAGCTGGAGTACCGGAAAGGACAAGGGCCGCCTGTGGGGCTTTGACCACGCCAATGAAGTCAGGCCCCCCCGATATCTTTACCGACGCGGAGGTGGTCAATCCGTAAACCTGTAGCCTAAAGGGAAATTGGGTGCCACTTAGGTTGGAGACTCCATTGCCGCCGGCATCCACCGGGCCGGCCACATACAAAATAAGGGTCGTGCCGTCCGCCACACGCACATTCGAGCTGCCCCCGATGTTGACATCCCCATTGATCCACATCCGGACCGTGCCTCCCACGCCCGGCAGGCCGATCTCAACTGTCTGGCTCCCCGTCAAATTGATCCTGCTATATTTATAATCTCCCGGCGGTATCGGGACGCCAATGGGGGTCGAGAAATTCAAGTCTCCAAGCGACGGCAAAAGAAGCATGCTAGCCGGAACCTCATTATCCCTGATCGTTCGCTCGGGCTTCTGCCCCGTTTCCCCTGTCACTTCATTGGCATCTATGATGGTGCTGCCATAACCGGTGTAAGCATCGCCATGAATCACATCCGGACCATTTGCCGCCCCCAGATCAATGGCCCCCACTGATCCCGCCTTATTTGTCCGTATGTCCGCGTTCTCAAAAATATTGAACGCTCCGCCTCCCAACGACACTCCAAAAGCGCCCAAACTTGAATTGTAACTGTCCGTGAAGGAATTTCCGGTGAACGTGATCTGGTCCTTGGCCGTCAAGGCCGCCGGAAACGCGGCCCTGGGCCTCAGTCGCGCGCGCACCGTGACATCTTTGTTCCCGCCCGGCGCCGCGTAGGAGCCAGTCGAAACAACCGTGGGGCAATCTACGGCCGGGTCGCAAGTGGTGGGCACGTTGAAATTATCGACCGTCACGGAGTAAGTCCCGATCGCGGCGCCCGAGCTGTCCGTGAACACCTGCGCTGTTTTGCTCGCCTGAGCCCCCGAAACGGACCAACCCGCGAAATCCGAGTCCCCAAAGTTGTATTCCCACAGGACCTCCTCGAGACCCGCCTCCGCGATGTTCTCGGCCTTAAGGGAATTTTGAGCGGCCAGAATGGAGCCTTTTTCAACGATCATGGTGACAAAATAGATCCCCGTCATCGCGAAGAGAAACCACGTCAGGACCACCACCGTTAAAAGGACAAAACCTTTCTCGTTTTTCATCTCCCTCTCCCCCGGCTAATTTTTTTTATTCCGAAGCCGAATGTCCGAATCGGCTTGCGTCGTCTGCGTCTGCGAAGATCGAAGCACCGTGCCTTGCGAGGTGATCGAAGCGTTCACGGCAAAGAGCGTCTGAACGTTGGCGACGGAGGACAGCCCCGTCCCGCTCGACGTAAAAGAAAGGTTTTGAACTTTTGTCGCCACGACCTTATTCGAAGAATCAGCGCCGCCGTTCCGAAAACTTGTCCCTCCCATGACATCGAGATCCCGGATCAACGTGGTCGCGTCGATTGAGCTGAGTCTATACACGACGAAATCAAAGTCGTTGTCGATATCGGTCGCGTCCCCATTCGCGTCGATGCTGGGCAGCTGCAGGATCAATACCTGGTTCCCCGTTGTGTTACCGCCCCGGGCGGACACGATCCGGACCGCCTCCCGGATATCGCGGGCCATGATATCTCCGGCGAAGCGCACCGATCGGTTAGTCGTGAAAAAATTGGTCTGCTGGAACATTTCATTGCGCATCACGTAAAACGCGCCGAATACGGCTAAGGAAAAAAGGACGCTGAGAACCGTGGCGACCATGAGCTCCACGATCGTAAACCCTCTTTGATCTCTCCAAAACGCGGCGGCCTTTTTCATGAGCGGTTGATCCCTATCCGGGTCACATACGTGGTCACCCTTTCCGTGATCGTCCGGCCTGAACGGGTAACCCATGTAGCGGTGAGGGTCACTTTCTTGATATCGCTGCCGAAAGAGTTTACGATCGTGCGGGTACCCGCGCCGCTGGGGAGCTTCACAAGCTGCGTATTTGTAAAGGTGCTGGAACCGCCCAGGGCGACAAAACTGTCGTAATTCATCAAGCGTATCGTTTCCACCTCATCGCGGAACGCGTTCAAGGCATAAAGGTGGTGGCGGTTCTCGCTACCGAGCCAAAACCCATGTCCCAGAATATAGCCCATCGACGCGAATCCGATCGTACCGATCGCGACGGCGATCAAAACCTCGAGGAGGGTGAATCCCCTCTCCCCTCTTTTTTTCCTAAGCCATCTCATCATGGAGTAATTTCCCCGTCTCCCATACTCTCAAGTATATATAACTTATCAAAACTTATCAATACTAAGTGGCAAGGAGGGATTAGAAAGGGGTGGAAGGCTACTAAAGAACGCTTAAAAGGTGACCTTGACCCGGGAAATGTACTCGGAGGCGGTGCTATCCTCGGGTGAACTGTATTGGTCCCCGGGAATGAACCAATTGGCGTAAAAGGTGAAAGTCACGTCCTCGGTGTATTGGTAGGCGATCTCGACATCGACCTCGTGGCCGATCTCGTCGTCCAGAACCGGCGAGGACGGGTCGGCGGGGTCCAGGTGAAGGTCCTCATCCGTCCACAAATAATAATAATTCACCGAAAGCTTAAGGTCTTCCAGAGGAGTGATCGTGCCCAGCACGCTGATAAATTGCTGGTTCGGGGCGGTAAAAAGATCGCTGGGCGAGGCGGTAGCGAAATAAAACTCCTTGGCGTCATGGATCCAGCCGAAGATCGAGCCGCGGTGATTGTCCACCCACGCCTCATAATCCGAGGTGGCGCCGTCGCTGAGGTCATCCTCGCCGGAAAGAAAGACGTATTCGATAGTGACCTCGGGTTTCCATTCATAATCCCACCGGTAGGTCCCAAAGAGGTCCACGGCCCACGAGTTCCGGTCCCTCTCGGGGCTGTCCACGGGAGAGCGGGCCGTCCCGAATTGATGGGCCACCTCCGCGCCCAGCGTGATCTGTTCAATGGGATCGAACTGGATCCTCCCCCCTATCGTATTTGTGTCATTATTGCGGGTACTATCGTCGGCCCCCGTTCCCGCCAATGTGAACCGGTCATTTTCCCGCGCATAATAAAGCTCCGCGACGGCGTTGTATTCGGAAAACGCGTAA
>CAZBAY010000156.1:0-11028 GCA_964489945.1 uncultured Planctomycetia bacterium | reverse complement strand
CAAGCGGCACGGGTCCTTTTTTCCAGAGAATGCCCTGGAGTCCCTTTTCGGAAGCCACAAGATAAAGCGGGCCGATCTTGGACGACATGCGAACTTGCGCGACCTTCACGGTTAGTGTTTGTGTCCGCAGTCGCCCTTGGTTTCCGCGGAAGGAGCGTCACACTTTTTGGCCAACGGACAAGTAATGAAGCACGACACAAGTTTCATGATGCCCGCGATACCGATGACGATATAAACAACCTTCTCCGCCATCGTCCCCGATCCGAGCAGTGAGCTCACGAGATTCTTATTGAACGCCCCGACCAGTCCCCAGTTGACGGCGCCCACGACGACCAAAAGCCCGGCGACCTTGCAGATCGGACAGCAGCATGCATTTTTCAAGCGAACCTCCTGTTGTTATGCAACCAACTGCTTATCATACCAATACCGGACTAAGTCCCAAAGCTTCATTTTGGGCCCAATCCGGTATGGTTATGCGTCTAGATTGCTATCTTCTTCTACCGTACAAAGCTTTCAGCTTCTCCACCGTGGGGTGCTCGGGATAAAACTCACCCTGCGGCCCCACGAACCCTTTTTCCACCTTCTTGAGGACGATAAGCATATAACTGCCGTCATCATTCGGTATATAGATGTCGTACGTGTCGATCTTACTCTTGTACTTGGTCCTTTCCGCGGGAGCGGACGGTACAAAAGGCGCCGGAGGAGGCGCTACCGCGTAACCCTCAGGTGAGTCGGTGTAATACGTGTCCCCATAAACGTAATAGGGTCTTTCTTCTGTCACGACGGTTCTGTATCCCCACGGCAACGCCGGAACGATGGTTCCCCATGGCGGCTCCACGATCAAATACCCGGCCCTCGTATGTCTATAAAACGACCCTCCGCCAAAAAAATAATGCGCTCCCCTTACGTTAATGCTCCTGTGGCCGTGCGGCAGGCGATGCGATACGTAACCATGCCGGCGATGATGACCGCTCGGCCTATAGTGCTCTGCGAACGCTGGCAACGATTGCAGTAAAAGACCGCCCACCATCAGCATACTCACGTATTTTTTCAACATTTCAGCTCTCCTTTATTGAAAAGACCTTTGACCGTTTACGTCTTTATGGCTCTGCTTTCATCCAATTAGACGTATTTGTCGATCAAAAGTTTAAAGGAGGTTTTGTGGACTTATTTTGCGGAGAGATTTAGACGCGGCGGTCGAAGATCCAGGAAAACGGCTCCTTAGGAAGGCGCGCCGTGATCTCCTCGGTCTTCTCCGCTTTGGAGAGGTAATGCTCGGAAAGCCCGCACAGGTACTCCTGCGCTTTTGCCGCTTCTCCGGTAAGGCCTGACAGTGAGGGAATGTTCCAATAATCGACGAGATGCGCGATAACAGAGGCGTAATCGCGGATCGTATAGACCCCGCTACGCTGGGCGACGACGGCAAATTGGGAAAAGATGTCCCGGCCGCTCCCGTCGGACATGAGCCGCGCCGGCATGGCGACCTTCTGCCGCATCATGGCGGCGAACGCGCAAACCGCCCGTTCGGGGTCGTTTTCGATCATCTTGCCGTAGATCCTTTTGTACGCCTCTTCGTGGCGGGCCTCATCTCCCGCGACGAGCGCGCACACACGGCTCAGAAGCTCGTCGCCGCATTTCTGGGCGAGGCGGCCCGTGTTCGCGTGCGAGATCTTCGTCCCCCGTTCCTGAAACGCCACATAAACGAGCGACTTATAGGGATCGTTGTTCGACTTGGGGTCGAACCCGTTGCGGATGAGATGCTGGGTCGTCACCTCGACCGATCGCATGTCGACTCGGCCGGAAAGATAAAGATAGCGGCTTAAAAGCTCTCCGTGCCGATTCTCCTCGGCCGTCCATCCCCGTGTCCAAAGGGCCCAGGGCGTAAGGCTCGCGCCGGTAGGGTCTTTTATTTCATCAACGCGGTTGAGCGACGTTTGATAGGCTGGGAGCGCCTCTTCCGTGATGACGTTGCCGACGAGCACCACCAGGACGTCATCCGATAGGGTTGAAGCCCGTTCACGGAGCGCCTCGATCCCCCCGCGCCAGTCATCACCCGTCATGCTGGGTAAAATATCGCTGGGCTGCCAGCATTCCTCAACCGGCCTCAGGAGATGAAGCTGATCAGCGGCGAATGTGTCCAGATTCCCGACGATCTCCTCGGTCCGCATCACTTCTCTACATCCCTCGACCCGTCAATGCTCACGATCTCGATGCTGATGAGGAGCGCCTTTCCGGCAAGCGGATGGTTGAAATTCAGGACAAGGGTGCGCTCCTTGACGGCCTTTACCGTCGCCAGGAACTTCCCGTCCCTTTTGGAAATGATCTGTTTTCCCACGAAGTGGTCCTTGCTTGGAAATTTTGACCGGTCCGATTCCATGATCGACTTTGGGTCCTCGAGCCCATAGCCCTCCCGGGGCGAAAGCTTGAATTCTCTCTGGTCGCCGACCTTGAGGCCCTTTAAGCGCTTCTCAAGCCCCGATACGATCCCCTTTTTGCCATAGACGTACCTAAATGGCTTTTGCGAGCTTACGCACTTGATGAGCTTCCCCTCAGAGGAAAGGGTATAAGCAATGGCGATCTTCTTGCCTTTGGAGATGGTTTTCATGGCATAACGCCTTAGATTGACGGGGTTACAAGTAAGAAGATAAGAGACTGGGAACTCTTCTAAATCACCAAGCGGGAAGTGGTGAGATAGACCCAGAATAGCAGGTTTTGGAGGCTAAAACAAGGAATATGCGAGGGGCGCTAGCTAGAGGAGCCGTTCCGGCGGTACCGGAAGCAGGTCATTGTGTGGTCGTTGACCATGCCAACGGCCTGCATGTGGGCGTAAAGGGTCGTCGGCCCGAGGAACTTGAATCCCCTCTTTTTCAGGTCTTTAGCCCACATGGCCGCTTCGTCGATGCTTACCGGATAGTCTTTGAGCGTCCGAAGCTTATGGACAAGAGGCTTTCCTCCTACCCAGGACCACATATACTTGGAAAAAGTCCCGAACGCTTCACGAACTTGAAGAAAAGCTTTGGCGTTCGCGATGGCGGCCGCGATCTTGGCGCGGTTCCGGACGATTCCCGCGTCTTTCATGAGGCGCGCCGCGTCACGCGCGGTAAACCGCGCCACTTTGTGGAAGTCGAATCCCGCAAAGGCCTTCCGGAAATTCTCCCGTTTGTGAAGGATCGTCCGCCAGGAAAGTCCTGCCTGAAACGCCTCTAGGATCAAAAATTCGAAGATCGTCCGGTCATCGGTGACCGGCACGCCCCACTCTTCGTCGTGATACTTCAAATACAGCGGGTCGTCAAATGTCGTCCACGGACAACGCTTCACTTTGATCTTCTTTAAAAAATAACCGCGTCGGCTTCGACTTCGACGAGCATGGAGGAATCCACAAAACCCTTCACTTCCACCATCGCCGTCGCGGGCCGGATCTGGCCGAAGAACTCCCCGTGCGCCTTGCCGATCTTTTCCCACTCCTGGATGTTCACGCAATAAACGCGCGTGCGCACGACATCCTTAAGAGAGGCGCCTGCCTTCTTCAGCGCGGACTCGATGTTGAGGATCGCCTGCCGGGTCTGCTGATAAGCGTCGCCTTTGACCGATCCGTCCGGCCCCGTCCCGGTGGTCCCGGACACAAAGATCTGGTTCCCCACTTTTACGAGCCTCGAATAGCCGATCACCGGCTCCCACTTCGATCCCGTTGAAATATTCTCTCTTTTCACGATCGTTTCCACCAAAAGGTCTCCTTTATCCCTGTTTACTTCTTGATCTTCGTAAACTTGGCGCCTTCCAGGCTGAGGTTGTACATAAGCCCTTTCTGGCCGAAGACGAACCCGAGGATGGGTTTGTTAACCTGCGTGGTGTCCATCTGCCCGCCCGCGCCCACCGTTACGACCGCGATCGAAGCGTCCACCCCGGCTTTCCATCCGGAGCTGGCGCGGAAATCCCTGAGCGCCTCGTCATGCGTGAAGATGATCACGATGGATTTTTTTTGAACGCCCAGCTGAAAGCCGATGGATCCGGCCGCCGTGCTGTAATAATCCACTTTCTTTCCCTTGATGCGCAAAACGCCTTCGCCGTATTCTCCGCCCAGCCCGATGCCGGCTTTATAGACCGCGGGAAAAATAAGGACGCCCTTCGCATTCTTAACGAGCTTTTCCCCGTCCCTGACGTGCTCGTAAAACCGATGAAGGGTTACGTCGGCCCTTGAATCCAGCTCTCCCGCCGTCGCAGCCCAGCCCTCGGAAGCTGCGCCCGCCAGGAGCGCAAAACAAAGGACTCCCGTCCCTAGGATACTTTTCGTCACTGAACACCTCCTGTTTTTATGTAAGCTTTGAGGATCTTCTGCTCGCTACGAGGCCTGTCATTCCCGTCCTTATCGGCCGCCTCGATCTTTTGAACGTTCTCGTAACCCGCGACGACCCTTCCGAAGATCGTGTGGTTCATATTGAGCCACGGCGTCTTGGCGGTCGTGATGAAGAACTGGCTGCCGTTCGTATTGGGGCCGGAATTGGCCATCGCGAGGATACCTGGCTTGTTGAATTTGATGTCAGGATGCGTTTCGTCCTGAAAATCCTTTCCCCAGATGGACTGGCCGCCCGACCCGGTCCCCGTCGGGTCGCCGCCCTGGATCATGAATTCCTTGATCACGCGGTGGAAAATAAGTCCGTTGTAATACCCCTTCTCAGCGAGCTTTGTAAAATTCTCGCAGGCCTTCGGTGCCACTTTCGGCATTAACTCGATCTCGACGTTCCCCTGTGTTGTTTCCAACACAACAATAGGCTCGCTCATTTCAAAAGTTCCCCTCCCTAATGATGGAATAGTATTATATAAGGTATACTAGGCGATGTCATGCACAAGCTCAAGCCGATATTATTGAAAAAAAGATTTTTTGCTGGGACGGTTCTGGTTCTTCTGGGTGCGGCGCTATGTTTCAATGCAAGCTCGCTTCTGACTTTTTGGATAAAAAAAACTCTGACGGAAGCGCTGCCTGAAAGCACCGTACGGGTAGAGAAAGTTTCCGTCCGGTTTCCCGCGACCGTCGAGATCGCCGGCCTGACCGTCCGGCACCCGTCTTTCATTTTACAAAATGGCAGGATCCTCGCACGCCCAAACTTTCGGTCGCTTCTCAAGCGCGGGTTCCGGGGCTCTTTGAGCGCTGAATCTCTCTCCTTTGGTAAAATAAACATCACGGCCATCCGATCCGACATGACAATAAATTCGGACATCGCTGAGCTCGACGGTTTATCGGGTGATCTTATCGGCGGAAAACTCGCGGGAAACCTGCGCGTGGAATTCCGCCCGGAATTGCGGTATGATCTAAAATTGACCGTCGGAGGATTGAGCGTCCCAAAGGTCATGGCCGAATTAAAGGCCGACAAAAAAGTGGACGCGACGGGAATGCTCAACGGCTTTTTGGAGATCCACGGAAACACCGCCGGCATCGTGGCTTTCAAGGGAAATCTAAAAGCGCTCGAAGGCGGAGACATCACCATCAAGGACGAAGCGCTTTTAAATGATATCGCGGCCCGCACCAAACAGCCTGCCGCGATCGTGAAGCAAAGTTTCCGGGAATATCATTACGACACGGGTGAAATTAACCTGGGCTTAGAGAATAACGGCGTGGGAATGCTCGTTGACTTGAACGGGGTCAAAGGCAAGCGGAATCTCAACGTCGTATTTCACGACGTTTTGGAAAAACAAAAAGGAGCTTAGCATGCGGAAACTCGATTTTTTTGTCATATGCGGGCTGGTCGGGGTTTTCGGATGCGCGAGCGTCGAGGTCAAAGCGCCCAAGGACCCGATCAAAATGGACATCACGATGCGCGTGGACGTTTACCAGCATGTCGTAAAAGACATCGATGATATTGAAAGTATCGTCTCCGGAGACTCGACCGCGGCAAAACCCTCCAACCTGTCGTTGGTCGGCACCGCGCACGCGGCAGACCTGGATCCCGCGGTCGAAAAAGCGGCTCTCCGCCGGAAAGGCCGACTGAATGACGTCCACGCCGCCCTCTCCAAAGGCGCCGTCGGGGAAAACAGCAGGGGGCTTCTAGCAGTCAGGAATTCCTCCGTCGCCCCGAATGCCGCGAAGATCGCCGGCGAAGAAAACAGCGACCGGATGATCATCTTCAAGTCATTGGCGGGAAAAAATGACGTCGCGGTCGAGGACATCCAAAAAGTCTACACCGAACGCCTTCAGAAGAGCGCGCCGGGCGGCTCGCCCATTCAGGATCCCGACGGCGATTGGGGCAAGAAATAATCGATCGAGTCCCTGATCACGCCGCAGAGTCTTTTGATTTCCTTCTCCGTGATGGAGAGGGGCGGCATTAGGACGATGACATTCCCGAGCGGGCGCAGCATCACGCCGCGCTCTCTCGCGGCCGCGCAGACGCGAAATCCCCTTTTCTCCGACAATGGATAAGGCTCACGCGTCTTCCGGTCTTTGACGAGCTCTATGCCTGCCATGAGCCCCGCCTGCCGGACATCCCCCACTTGCGGGAGGTGTTTCAACTTTTCCAGCTCACGTGTCAGCGTCTTGATCTTCGGCTGGAGCTTTTGGATCGTTTTCTTCCGCCGGAAGAGCTTCAGATTTGCTACGGCAGCCGCAGCGGCCAGCGGATTGGCGGAATAAGTGTGGCCGTGGAAAAAATGCTTGAACTCGCCGTAATCCCCCAGGAAAGCCTCGTAGATCCTGCTGGTCGTGAGTGTGGCTGAAAGCGGCAGATAGCCTCCGGTGATCCTTTTGGCAAGGCACAAAAGATCGGGGGCCACATTTTCATGCTCGCAGGCGAACATTTTGCCTGTCCTCCCAAAACCCGTTGCCACCTCGTCCACGACGAGCAGGACATCATACTTTTTGGTCAACTTCCTCAAGCGCGACAAATAGCCTTTGGGCTGTTTCAGCATGCCGGCCGCCCCCTGCATCAACGGCTCGACGACCAGCGCGCAGATACGCGCGTGATGTTTTTTCAACACCGCCTCCACCTTGGCGGCGCAAAAACGGGCGTATTCGCTCTCCCCCCCGGAAAAACGGTCGCGGTACGCGTAAGGCGCGTCCACCTTCAGCGTTTTAAAGAGAAGGGGGTGAAAGATCTCATGAAAAATATTGATCCCCCCGACGCTCACGGAACCGAGGGTGTCCCCATGGTAGGCGTTCTTTAATGTTAAGAAGGTCGTCTTGCGCTTTTGGCCCTTCAATTGCCAATATTGGTAGGCCATTTTGAGCGCCACTTCCACCGACGCGGACCCCGAATCAGAAAAAAACACCTTCGTCAGCCCCTTCGGAGCGATCCGGACGAGCTCGCGGGCGAGTTCGATCGCCGGCACGTTCGATAGCCCCAGAAATGTGGAATGCGCGATGCGGCCAAGCTGATCTTTGACCGCGCGGTCAATCTCCGCCACGCGGTGGCCGTGCACATTGCACCAGAGCGACGACACGCCGTCGAGATAACGGCGGCCCTTCGTGTCAATGACATGGTTCCCCTCTCCCCGCTCGATCACGACGACCGGCTCGCGGCGCCACTCTTTCATCTGCGTGAAGGGATGCCAGACGTATTTCTTATCCCAAGCCTCAAGCTGCTTGGCTCTATTTCCATTCATCAAAATTTTGCCGTCGCCTTCTTTAGTACCGCCAGAAGCTTTTCCAGGTCTTTCCTCTCGTGCGCCGCCGTGACCGTGAGCCGGATTCGGTCCGTGCCTTTCGGCACCGTCGGCGGCCGTATGGCCGGCGCGAAAATACCTTCCTTCCTTAAAAATTCTCCGAAACGGAGCGTCCGCCGGGTATCACCGACCAAAACCGGGATGATCGGCCCCTCGGATCCCATCAACGAAAACCCGAGCGCTTTTAGGCCATCGCGAGTGAAGTGGGAATTGTCCCATAATTTCTGCCGGGGCCCGGGCTCCTTTTGGATCAAGTCCAAAGATGCGATCGCGGCGGCGGAGGCCGAGGGACTCGGCGCGGTCGTGTAAATAAAGGTGCGAGCCCGGTTCACGAGATACTCTCTGAGTGTCGCGCTCCCCGCGACGAACCCGCCGACGCTCCCGAGCGCTTTGCTCAAAGTCCCCATCACGATATCGATCTTGCCCGTCAGGCCGAAATGCTCCGAAAGCCCGCGCCCATTTTTCCCGAAGACCCCCGTGGAATGCGCCTCATCGATCATGAGAAAAGCGTCATGCCGTCGGCAAACCTCCAACAGCTTATCGAGCGGCGCGATATCTCCGTCCATGCTGAAATAGGCATCCGTCAAAACAAGCCGCCGGCGGAATCCCCTGGCTCCTGCCAAGAGCCTGTCCAATCCGGAAACATCCCGGTGCGGATAAACCCGGAGCTTTGCGCCCGAAAGCCGGGCGGCATCGATGAGACTGGAATGATTCAGCCGGTCCACGAGAACCACGTCCTTCTCGTTCAATAGCGCGGTGACGACACCGATATTGGCGAGATACCCTGAGGAAAAGACAGTCGCCGCTTCCTCGCCTTTGAACGCGGCGAGTTTTTTCTCAAGTTCGGCATGGATAGAGAGATTGCCTGAAAGTAGGCGCGAAGCACCGCTTCCGGTACCCCAAACACGCGCAGCCTCGGCGGCTTTACCGGCTATCCGCGGGTGCGTGGCCAAACCTAAATAGTTATTTGACGCGAAATTGATAAAAAGCTTTCGATCGATGCGGATCCGCGATCCGCTTTGGAAGGAAATATTCCGGAGGGACCTGTAAAGCGCCTTCTCTTTCAGGCCGTCAAGCTCTTGCTGTAGCGCATCCATGGCCGTTTTGCGCCACTTCAAACCCCAGGTCTTTCAACATCTGGAGGTCCTGGGCGGGATTGCGGCCCATCGTCGTGAGATAATTGCCAATGATGAGGCCGTTGGCGCCGGCCTGCATCGCCATCGCCTGCAGATCGCGCAAATTTACCTCGCGGCCGCCGGCGATCTTGATCGTGCTCTTGGGCAGGATGAGCCGATAGATCGCGATGTACTTGATGATCTCAAGCGGCTCAAGAGTTTCCACATTTTCAAGCGGCGTGCCGGGCCTGGGATTCAGAATATTAATAGGCACGCAATGCGCGCCGATCCTCTTTAATTCAAGCGCCAGATCGACCCGATCCGCCACGCTTTCGCCCATCCCAAGAATACCGCCCGAACAGGGATGAATGCCGTAGTGCCTCACCATTTCAACGTGGCTGACCCTTTGCTCGTACGTGTGCGTCGTGCAGATCTTCTCAAAATAATTTTTAGACGCCTCGAGATTGTGGTTATTCCGGAAGAGCCCGGCCTCTTTCAGCTGGCGCATCTGCTCTCCTGTCAGAAAACCCAGCGAGCAGTCGACAAAAAGCTTCGTTTCGCTTGAGATCCGGCGCACCGCTTCGAGGACGACTTGGAATTCCCGCTCGTTGGTCGCGCCCCAGCCGCTTGAGACCATGCAAAATTCAGTGGCCCCCATCGCTTCAGCAGCGCGGGCCTGGTCCATGATCTCGTCCACGGTGATCTGGGGATAAACGGGGCTCTCGGTCTTGTAATGGCCGGATTGGGAGCAGAACTTGCAATCCTCACTGCAGTTGCCGCTCTTGATATTGGAGAGCGCGCAGGACTCGATCGTATTGCCGGCGAATTTCTGGCGGACCTCATTGGCGACGGCCGCGAGATATGGAATAAAAGCGGCGGGCGTTTCGGCGAGCGCGAGCGCCTCCTCGCGGGAGAGTTCTCCCCCGTTCAGGACTTTCTGCCGGGCTTGCAGGATAAGATCAAGCATGAGCATGAGTATAAAGGGGGGTAAATTTCATTGTCAACCATTTTTAAATGAATGGTTGACGATCGAGCGCTGTTTATTGGGATGCTGACGGGGGATTTTGCGGCACGGAGGGGGGCGGCTCGGAAACGCGCTTCTTTTCCCGGTACCGCCTCATGTACTCGCGCATGTACTCGCGATACTCTTGGCTATGCCCCTGGCGGTAGGCCTTTACTTTGTCGGGATTCTTCGACCGCCAAAGCCGGGAACGCTTCCTCTGTGTCTCAAGCCACTGCGGCCCTTTGGACTCGTCGTACTTGAAATAATTCGGATTTTTCTCGCGCCACACCTTCATACTCTCCAGCTGGCGCTTTTTCTGACAAACGGGGCTTGAGCAGACCTTTTGACGCGGGGAATATTTATTGGGGGAAAAAGCAGTGCTGCAATAAAGACAGGCCTGGGATTCCATGCTATGCGCTGACAAAATAATCCTGGGCCACCAGCGCCGCGGCGCCCAGAGGGACTCCTTTTTCGCCTAATTGGGAGGGAATGACCCTGAGCTTTTCCGTCGCTTCCGCAACCGCGATCTTCTTGATCGTGTCTCGCACCGCATCGAGAAAAACAGCCCCGGCGGTCTCGATACCCCCTCCGACGATCAGGATCTCGGGGTTCAGCATATTCACCAAAAGCGCGGCTTTTCTCCCCAGCCGCGCTCCCGCCTCCTTGACGAGCCGGATCGCGAACGCATCGCCCATCTCGGCGGCTTTGACCACCGTCGTAAAGTTGATCTTTTTGGGGTCGTTCTTGACCAATTCATAAATTTTCGACGCGGGGTTTTCCTTGTGCAGCCTCTGTGCTTGATGGGACATGCCCAAGTCCGGGCTCCATAGGCCAGCATGGAAGGAGTCAACAATGACCGCCTGCGGGTTTTCCGCGCTAACGTCAAACACCCACTCGCCCGCGGCGCCGTTCCCGCCGCGGTAGACCTGCCCGTTGATCATGAGGCCGCAACCATTGCCGGAATAAAGATAGATCGCGTGCTGGACACCCAGGCCCTTGCTGTACCATTCCTCGCCAAAAACAGCGACATTCGCGTCATTGTCGACGAGCGTCGGGATCCCGAATTTTTCCTCAAAAATACCGTGAATGGACACCGAGATCGAGAGATCCTCATCCAAAAGGCCCACAGGCCAGCGCACCGAGTTTGTCTCCCGGTTGAAAATACCCGGAATACCGATACCGATGCCGTGCACTTTTCCGGTATCCACCTTTGACTCATCAATGAGCTTTTTGACCAGATCCGTCATTGAATGAACAAGC
>CAZBAY010000155.1:0-2309 GCA_964489945.1 uncultured Planctomycetia bacterium | reverse complement strand
CTCGGTGGACACGACGGTGGCGCTCACCGCGCCCACCGCGGTCATCCGGCTGCACGGGCGCAACCGGGAGGGCTTCATGAAGCAGCTCCAGGGCCGGGCCCCCAGCGTGGCCGAGAAGTACGGCTACCTCTACGACCGCGCCGAGCTGGCCGGGATCGTGGCCCGCGGGCGCGCGCTGGCGGGGCGGGCCCGCCGCGTCTACTTCAAGCTGAATAACAACGTCGGGGACGCTCCCGCCATCAACGGCGAGGACATCAAGGCGCTGCTGGGGCTCGAGACCACCGATCGCGCCGTGGTCCTGGAGGAGTGGCGGAGCCGGCGCCGCGCGGGCCCCACCCGCCCCTGAAGCCCCGGAATCCACATGATAGAATGGCGCATCCAAACGGGGCGGAGGGCAGGCGCGTGCCGATCTACGAGTACGAGTGCCAGGGGTGTCACCGGCGGGTCAGCCTTCTGATCCGCACCCTGTCCGCGGCCGAGGCGCCCCGATGTCCGCGCTGCGGCAGTGCCGCCCTGTCCCGCCTTATGTCCCGTTTCGCCACCGTCAAGTCCGAAGACTCCCGCCTCGACTCCCTCTCCGACCCCTCCAGCTTCGGCGACCTCGACGAGAACGATCCCCAGAGCGTGGCCCGGTTCGTCAAGAAGATGGGCCACGAGATGGGGGAGGACCTCGGCGAGGACCTCGACGCCGCCATGGACGAGGCGATGACCGAGGGCGATGGCCCCGGGGGCGACGACGGCGCGCTCATGGACCCGGGCGGTGGCGGGGACGACGCGGGGGAGCTGCCGGCATGAAGATCGACGCGCTGCCCGGCCTCGCGGCCCTCGACGAGGGGCGCTGGAACGCGCTGCTCGACCGCTCGCGCCTGCCCTCGCTCTTCCTCACCTGGCCGTGGCAGACCGAATGGAGCCGGGCCTTCGCGGCTGACCGCCCCCAGCAGATCCTGACCGCGACGGACGCCGACGGCAGCCTGGCCGGCGTGCTGCCGCTCTACGAGGACGGGCCCGGACGGCAGCGGATCATCGGCGGGGTGGACGTGTCCGACTACCTCGACCTGATCGCGGTGGCGGGACGGGAAGAGGAGATCTGGCAGGCGTTGCTCCAGCACCGCGCCGGTCAGCCCGGCGAGTGGGATCTGCACGGCATCCGCGCGGCTTCGGCCACCGCCACCGTGCTGCCCGCGCTCGCGCCGGGCCACGGGCTGCAGGCCACGGTGGAGCGGCAGGACCGATGTCCGGTGCTGGCACTGCCCAAGACCTGGGACGAATACCTCGCGCGGCTCTCCGGCAAGGACCGGCACGAGCTCCGGCGCAAGATGCGGCGCCTCGAGCGGGAGCTGCACGGGGCGACGGTGCGCGCGCACGGGGAGCCCGCCGGCTGGGACGAGGCCATGACGCGCTTCCTCACGCTCCATCGCCTCTCCAAGGTCGGCAAGGCGCGCTTCATGGACGAGCGCATGGAGCGCTTCTTCCGCTCCGTCACCGCCATCCTCGCCGCTCCGGGCTGGGCGCGGCTCTGGTTCCTCGAATACGAGGGCGCCGCGGTGGCCGCGTTCATCTGCCTCGAGTACGCGGGGAGCGTCGGCCTCTACAACTCGGGCTTCGACCCGGCGCGCGCCCAGCTCGCGCCCGGCATCGTGCTGCTCGCCCACGTCATCCGGGACGCCATCGAGCGCGGTCTCCCCACCTTCGACTTCCTGCGCGGCGAGGAGCCCTACAAGTACGGCTTCGGCCCGTCGCCGGAGGACGTCTTCAATATTCGGATAACCGGGCGTATAACCGGGCGGATCACCCCGTGAACCTCTCCGTCGCGATCCTCTCGGTGCACACCTGCCCGCTCGCCGCCCTCGGCGGCAAGCAGACGGGTGGCATGAACGTCTACGTGCGGCAGACCGCGCGCGAGCTAGGCCTCATGGGCGTGCACGTGGATGTCTTCACGCGCTCGCAGAACGCGACGATTCCCCGGATCGTCGAGCTGGGCCCGGGGGCCCGCGTCATCCACCTGCCCGCGGGCCCCGAGGCGCCGATGCCCCGCGAGGCGCTGCATCGCCACCTCGACGAGTTCGCGGCGGGGGCGGAGGGGTTCGCGCGCGAGCAGCGCCTCCGCTACGACCTCATCCACTCGCACTACTGGCTGTCGGGCGTGGCGGGGCTGCGGCTGCGCGAGCGCTGGGGGGCGCCCCTCGTGCACATGTTCCATACCCTGGGCCGCCTCAAGAACGAGGTCGCGCAGACCCCCGACGAGCTGGAGCCCGCGCTGCGCATCGACGAGGAGACCCGCATCGTGGCGCAGGCCGATCGTCTCGTGG
>CAZBAY010000154.1:0-3282 GCA_964489945.1 uncultured Planctomycetia bacterium | reverse complement strand
CGACGCAGCGGCCGTCCGTGGATGTCATCACGGGCGTCATCAAGGCGAATTTCCCGGCGCGTATCGCGTTTCAGGTGGCGTCTAAGGTGGACTCCCGCACGATCCTTGATGAGAACGGCGCGGATAAACTGCTTGGCCGGGGCGACCTGCTCCTCATGGACCCCCGCAAATCAAAGCTCGTCCGCGGACAGGGAGCGTGGGTGCAGGACAAGGAGATCGAGCGGCTCACAGATTTCATCAAGAACCAGAGAAAAGTTTTTTACGACCAGACGGTTTTGCAAAGCCAGGAGAAAAAGCAGGTGATGGGGGATTTCAAGCGCGATGAGGTCTATGACGAAGCCCGGCGCCTCGTGCTGGATACCGGCCAGGCCTCTGTGTCGATGGTGCAGAGACGTCTAGGCCTGGGATACACGCGAGCGGCGCGCCTCATCGACATGATGGAGGAGGACGGCGTTGTCGGGCCCTACCGGGGCGCCAAGCCGCGCGAGATCCTCATTGAGCGGCCCAACAAAGCGCCCGCTCAGGAAGTGAAGGAAGAAGCATGAGTTCTATAGGGACGATCCTAAAGGAAGCGCGCAGCCGCAAAGCCATTTCACTCGAGGAAGTCCATTCCCGGACAAAGATCCATCCGCGTGTGCTGCAGCTTCTGGAAGAAGACAAGTTTGACAAGCTGCCGAGCCCGCTATTTGTGAAAAGCTTCCTCAAAAGCTACGCCGAATTTCTTGAGGTGAATCCCGAAGAGATCGTCCGGAGCTACGAAAAAGAGAAGAAGGAGCCGGATCAGGTCCTCTATCTTTTGACAAAGAGTGAAAAAAGGGGCACACAGAGGGTCCCGCCCCAGCTGATCGGCGGAGCGATCGTCGCGGCGGTCATTATCGTGACGGGCGCGCTCGCATTTTTTGTTTTCCAGGCGGTTGGCGGCTGGATCACCAAGGCTCAAACCTCCCGGCCTAAGACCGTGAGAGCGGCCTCCGTCAAGCCGAAGCAGGAAAAACCGAAGGCCGTGAAGCCGGCGGAAGAAAAGCCGAGGCTGTCAGGTGAGTGGTTGAGGAGCGTCGAGCTTGGCAATTATCCGAAGATCCCGGTTAAAACGCCTCTTGAGCTTACGATCACCGCGGCGGACAATGTCTGGCTGCGCGTCACCTGTGACGGGAAGGTGCTTTTCCAATCCATTTTAAAGAAGGGCGCCTCCGAAACCTGGAAGGCGGAGAGCCTCGTTGAGATCTGGACGGGGAATTCCTCCAATATGCAGCTCGTCCTTAACCGCTTTACGCTGGGATCTCCCGGTAAAGGGGTCATCCGTAAGCTCGTCGTGAATCACGACGGGGTGAGAATTGCGAAATGAGCGGGGTGAAAATAAGTCTCGTCAGTCTCGGTTGCGCCCGCACGCTGGTCGACTCGGAAGCGGCGCTCGGGGGTCTTAAGAAGGAAGGGTACGAGATCGTACGCGATGTCCGGCGCGCGGATATAGCGATCGTCAACACCTGCGGCTTCATCGAAGAGGCCAAGCGCGAGTCCATCGACACCATCCTCGAGCTCTGTGAATTAAAGAAAAAGGGCAAGCTTTCGGCCGTCGTCGTTCTGGGGTGCCTCGCCCAGCGTTTCGGGCCTGAGATCCGGGACGAGATCAGTGAGGTGGACGCCATCGTCGGCACCAACAATTATGGTGATCTCGCGGCTGTTCTTGAGCCCCTTCGCAACAAGAAGAAAGTTTTCGAGGTAAAAGCCAAGCCCCATTACCTTGTCGATGAGAATACCCCCCGTTACTCACTAACGCCGGAACATTACGCTTACGTCAAGATCTCCGAAGGTTGTATCAACGCCTGCTCGTACTGCATGATCCCAAAAATGAAAGGTCCGCACCGCTCCAGGACCGTGGAATCCGTCGTGAGCGAGATCCGGCAATTGCTGCAGGATCGCCGTCTTTCGGAAGTGAATCTTATCGGCCAGGATACCGCCGCTTTTGGATTTGACCGTGACCGGACTTTCCAGCTGCCCAGGCTTCTCTCCGAGGTGGCTCAGCTCGGCGTGCCGTGGGTGCGCCTGCTCTACGCGCATCCGGGCCATGTCAGCGAGGAAATGATCAATGTGATGGCCGATTCTCCCTCGATCTGCAAGTACGTGGATTTTCCCATTGAGCACAGCCATGACGCGATGCTGAAACGCATGAACCGCGGGGTCACGCGTGCGAAGATGGAATGGGGAATGGAAACGCTCCGGAAAAAAATGCCCAGCGCGGCGATCCGCACGACCATCATTGTGGGGTTTCCCGGGGAGACCAATGAGGAGTTCAGCGATCTGATGGCGTTCCTGAAAGAGGCCCGTTTTGAGCGGTTGGGCGCTTTTATATTTTCCAGGGAGGAAGGCTCGCGCGCGTTTGACATGCCTGATCAGATCGGGCAGGAATTAAAAGAAGAACGCTTCCGCGCGGTGATGGAACAGCAAAAAGAAATTTCGCAGGAATTGAACGAGGCTCAGTTGGGAAAAACGGTCCGCGTGCTCGTCGAAAAAAAAGACCCCAAAGAGACCGGGATCTTTTACGGCCGCACGGAAGGAGATGCTCCCGAAGTAGACCAAGAGGTCGAGATCCATTCCCGCTCGCCGCTTTACCCCGGGGATTTTGTGGATGTTAAGATCACGGACGCGTTGGAGTACGACCTCATAGCTTCGTATGAACCTGCCTAATCGGCTCACCTGTTTCCGAATTGTTTTAACGGTTGTTTTTATGTTTCTCCTGTTCACCGAAGGGCTGATCCCAAAAGCCCTGGCCCTCGGGACATTTCTGCTCGCTTCGTTCACGGATTACTGGGACGGAAAGATCGCGCGTGAAAGAGGGCAGATCACAGCGTTCGGCAAATTGATGGATCCCGTCGCCGACAAGATACTGACCCTTTCGGCGTTCCTCGCCTTTGTGCAGATGGATATCCTTCCGGCCTGGATGGTCGTCCTCATTATCGCGCGTGACCTTCTTATCACCGGCATCCGCCTTGTCCTTCCAGCCAGGGGAGAGGCGCAGGCGGCGCGGTCGAGCGGAAAGCACAAGACGGCGCTTCAGCTCGCGTCGATCCTCGGGGTTCTGGTCTTTCTGACCGCTAGAGAAACGGCCTGGTGGCAGTCCGAGTGGACGCCCGCGGCGCATTCCTTCATTTATTATGGCATGTTCCTGATCGTGGTCGTGACGCTTTCCAGCGGCGTGTGGTATCTGATGCAGAATAGGGAGCTTCTCCATGAACCGGTTCGTTAGACTCACAGCTTCTGTCGGAGGGTTGGGGTATCTACCCG